>JAFQNY010000087.1 GCA_017395765.1 bacterium | reverse complement strand
TTTTTTAATAAAAACATTTCTACTACCATAAGCAAACAAAGATGCTATAAAACCATACAACTCCATTTCTTCTTTGTTTTTACCCTTGTATAAGAAATGTATCGGGTCATCTTTTATAAAATCTTCGTTTTCATATTTTTCTACGAGACTGTCAAGCTCATTTTTAGTAATGATTTTCATATTACCCTCTCATTTTCTCAAAAAACTCTTTTAATATTCTATCACACTCTTCTTCCTTTATTCCACCATAAATTTTTAGGGGTGAATGAAATGGAAGTTTAACAACTGAACCCATTGCACCGTATTGGCGGTTATAACTCCCAAAATAAACAGTTGATATTCCACTCATAGAAATAGCCCAAGCACACATCGGACAAGGCTCTAAGGTTACATATAATTCACAACCTTTTAATCTTGACGTTCCCAAAAATTTTTGAGCCTCTTTTATTGCAAGGATTTCTGCATGAGCGGTTACATCGTCATCCAACTCCCGACGATTATGCGCAGATGCAATTATTTGACCGTCTTTTTTTATAACGCAACCTATTGGAACGTCTTTAGTACATTTTTTAGCTTCTAAAATTGCGTTTTGCATTGCTATCCTTTTGTTTTAATGAATGTCAGGCAATGCCTGACCTACAAACTTTTAGGGTTGGGCAAGTATGCCCAACTTACAAATTAGTCATTACTGGGTTTTACTATATGTGCTATTTCACCAGCTGACCATAAAGAAGATGGTTTCAAAAAAGTAGAAACGTGTTCAAAATTTTTGGCAAAATCCTTAGTCATCAAACCTTTTTCTGTAAAAAACTTTCTAAATAAATATTTATCTGCATAAAATTGACGGTTTTCAGGTAATTTTCTCTTCATAATATCCTGATAATCTTTTGTTGGAATATCTGATTCAACTAATGTTTTTTCAAAATTTTTCATTTTATCACTTGAATCAAGTCCATATCTGCAACTTGTAGAGATTTTATTAAATTCTGCTATTGCAGAGGAATCGTTTGCTAATTCACTATTATTTAATAAATCTCTATAAACTAGAGAATCTAAGATTGCTTGATATCCGGAAAAATCTTCATTTCGGTTAACATATTCCCTGTATTGTTTAATTGTTTTATCAGTTCGACGACAATAGTCATTAATTTTATTTGTTGGATGAGTGCATCCAACCAAAGCCATTGCTCCGATTGCGTATGGTAAAAGTCTTCTAGCAGGTTTTTGAATAACTGTTTTGATTGCTGATATTTTCATTATATGTACTCCTTTTTGATATACTTGTATAACATCTTACTATTGATAAAACTTATAAAAAAAAAAGTTGCTATACTTTACTTCCTTCTCCCCAAATTTCATCATCATAATAGCCAAGCTCTAAGTGCCCGCAAATAACTGTATCACCATTTTTTAAGCCATAACTATGAAGGACTTCAAAAACACCCATTGATTTTAATATATTTTGGAAACGAATAACTTGCTCAGTATTTCTTAAATCCGTAACTTTAGCTAATCTGTTAACTTTCCCACCGGAAATAACATAAGCATCTTTAGCAATTTTAGTTACTTCAAATTCGCTATCATCGTTGTTATATGCATCTAAATCTTCTTCCACAATTAAATCAAATTCAGGTTTAGGTATTTCATCAATTTTAGCTGAAATAAAGTGTAAAAGATCGTTTAACCCTTCTTTTGTAACAGCAGAAATTAAGAATACATCTGAAGAGAATGTTTTAAATTCTTTTTTAAACATTTCCCTGTCTTCTTCAAGAACCGAATCGATTTTATTTAAAACAACTATTTGATAAAGATTAGCTAATTGTTCAGAATGTTTTCTTAATTCTTCATTAATAACTTTATAGTTTTTCACAGGATCTTCTGCGGTTAAATCAACAATATGAACTAAGAAACGACATCTTTCAACGTGTCTTAAAAACTCATGACCTAAACCAATCCCTTCCGAAGCACCTTCAATTAACCCTGGAATATCAGCCACAACATAAGACCCACCATCATCTTTTTTTACAACACCTAAATTAGGAACTAAAGTTGTAAACGGATAGTCCGCTATTTTAGGCTTAGCTGAACTTACAGAACTGATAAAAGTCGATTTACCTGCATTTGGCATACCCAATAAACCTATATCAGCTATAAGTTTTAACTCTAATTCTAAAATTCTTTCTATTCCGGGTTCACCTGGTTCACAAAACTGCGGTGCTCGTTTTTGAGCAGTTGCAAATCTTGCGTTACCACGTCCGCCACGTCCACCTTTCGCAATAAGAACAGTTTGTTCGTTTTCAGTAATATCAGCAATAATTTTGCCTGTTTTAGTATCTCTTACGACAGTACCTAAAGGTACTCTGATATAAGTATCTTTGGCACAAGCGCCGTGCATACCTTTAATACCGCCATTTTCACCGGATTGAGCTTTATAAACGGATTTAATTTTAAAGTCCAAAAGTGTGGACATATTTTCATCTGCTACAAAATAAATATCTCCGCCACGACCACCATCACCACCCGCAGGACCGCCTTTATCAACGTATTTTTCCCTGCGCCAAGCGACCATCCCATTACCGCCGTGACCTGATACAACACGAATTTTAGCTTTATCCAAGAACTTCATATTTTATAACCTTTGGGCGGAACACATCCCATCTTAATTACTAACCCTATTTATCCCTCCAAGTGTTCCTTTGGAACGGACTACCAGTTGGTTTGTGCTGGTTGGTTTTTTACAAATTATTTTATAGTATAATACTACTATGAAAAAGCTTAAAAATACATTATTTAGTAACAAACCTGTTACAATTGACGAGAACTCGTTAATTATGGCAATTGAATCAAGTTGTGACGAAACAGCTTGCGCAATTGTCAAAGGGGGCAGAGAAGTTTTAGCCAATATTGTGGCATCTCAAATAAAAACTCACGAAAAATTCGGTGGAGTTATTCCTGAAATAGCAGCAAGAGAACATTTAGAAGCTGTAAATGTTGTTGTAGAAGAAGCTTTTAAACAAGCTAATGTTAATCCTGAAGAAATAGATGCGTTTGCAGGAACTGTTGGCCCAGGGTTGGTTGGCTGTTTATTAGTTGGTTTAAATGCAACTAAATCATTAGCACTAGCTTATGACAAGCCTTTTATCGGAATAAACCATTTGAATGCGCATATAAGTGCTAATTTTATTGATACAGATTTAAAACCTCCTTTTATCGCTCTTTTGGTAAGTGGCGGACATACTCAAATCATTGATGTTAAATCTTATTCAGAATTAGAAATTATAGGTGAAACCATTGATGATGCTGTCGGTGAGGCTTATGACAAAGTCGCACGTCTTATTGGTTTGCCATATCCGGGAGGTCCAAAACTTGATAAACTGGCACAAGAAGGAAACCCACACGCATACAAACTTCCTGAAGCAAAAGTTGATGGCTATAATTTTAGTTTTAGCGGGTTGAAAACAGCTGTTTTAAGACTTGTTAAATCTTTTGACGGACAAGAATTACCTGTAAATAATATTTGCGCAAGTTTTCAGGAATGTGTTTCTTCTACTCTTTTGAAAAAAGTCAAACGTGCTCTTGAAGAAAGAGGTTACAAGCAAGTTGTTCTTGCCGGCGGAGTGGCTGCAAATTCTGAAATCCGTAAAAAGATTTTCAACCTAAAAGATGAAGGGTATGATGTTTATGCTCCGATTATGAAATATTGTACAGATAACGCTTCAATGGTAGCATCAGCAGCATTCTTCTTTGATAAAACTTTTGACAATATTGATGTTGAAGTTTTTTCCAGAGCATAGATTTTATAAAAAAAAGGGCGATTCGAAAATTCGAATCGCCCTTTTTGTGTGTTCAAAAATTAGAACATTAAGCCTGCTTCTCTTGCAGCATCAGCTAATGCTGCAACTCTACCGTGGTATAAGAAACCGCCTCTGTCAAATACAACACATTCAACGCCTGCAGCTAAAGCTTTCTTTGCAATAGCTTCGCCAACAACCTTAGCAGCTTCGATGTTTCCACCGTGAGCTAATTTTTCTTTAAGGTCTTTGTCAACTGAAGATGCTGAACAAACAGTTACGTTCTTTTCATCATCAATAAGTTGAGCATAGATGTGTTTTGTACTTCTATAAACTGCCAATCTAGGGAATTCAGTTGTACCTGACAACTTAACTCTTATAGATTTGTGTCTTTTTTGAACTTTTGGTTTTCTAATTTCTTGTTTAATCATTTTGGTTATCCTTTCTATTACCCGAACCTGCTTGAAACCACTCAAGGGTTCATTTGGGCTTATTATAATTTGTGACCAAGTGACCAAGTGATCAAGTGATCAAGATTTATTAAAGCCTATGGCTTATTTCTTACCAGCTTTACCAGCTTTACGTCTGATGTATTCACCTTCGTATTTAACACCTTTTCCTTTATATACTTCAGGTGGACGTTTGCTTCTGATGAATGCTGCCACATCACCAACTGCTTGTTTGTTAGAACCGGCAACTGTGATTTTTGTGTTAGCTTCAACTGAAAGTGTAATTCCTGCAGGAGGAACAATTAGAACCGGATGAGAGTAACCTAGAGCCATGTTTAGGTTTGAACCTTCCATGTTAGCACGGTAACCAACACCAACGATTTCTAATTTCTTTTCAAAACCTTTTGAAACACCATGTATAGCGTTTGCAATTAAAGTTCTGAACAATCCGTGTAAAGCACCGGTTTTTCTATCGTCTGAGTTTGGTTCAACGATAATGTTGTTTTCTACAACTGATACTTTAACTTCATTTCTGTAAGCAACTGATTCAGTACCTTTAGGGCCTTTAACAGTTACTACATTGTTTTCTATCTTAACTTCTACCCCTGATGGGATTTCGATAGGTTTTTTACCAATACGTGACATAATTTTATCTCCTTTGCTAATTACAGGTTTTTCTGCCAATTATACCTGTTTTTATTGAGTCTTTAAGTCTTTAAGACTTTAAGGCGTTAAGTTCTTTAACTTAACTTTTGTGTGCTACAATGCACCAAATAAATTAGTAAATATAAGCTAAAACTTCACCACCAAGGTTTTCTTTTCTAGCTTTACGGTCAGTTAAAAGACCTTTGCTTGTTGAAACAACAGCAACACCTAAACCGCCTAATACTTGAGGCAAGTTTTTAGCTTTACAGTAGTTTCTCAAACCAGGTTTTGAAACTCTTTTCAAGTTTGTAATAACAGGTTTGTTGTGTTCATCATACTTAAGCTCAATAGAAAGAACTTTGAACTTTCCATCAACTTTTTCTTCGTAATTAGAAATGAAACCTTCTTCTTTTAAAAGTCTAGCCAAAGCTACTTTTAATTTTGAAGATGGCATTTCAACTGATGAATGAGAAACTGTATTAGCGTTTCTGATTCTTGTTAGCATATCTGCTATTGGATCTGTATTCATTTTTACATCCTTTTCTGTTGCGGACTTTCACGAAATTGCTATAACAAAGCCCAAACCACTTTGAAGACAAACTATTCGGAAGTATCCATTCTACTCGTCACTTACTAAGTTAATTTTTGCTCAAAAAAAGCGTTCCTCAGCAGTCTGACAACAGCTAATTTAACATAATCCTATTAGAAATTCAATAGTTTATATTAAAAATTTTAATATTTATTAATATTATGTAAATTTAACGCAAAAAAAAATATTTTTATGTTTCTATCATTATATGGCAAAAGTTAACCCTACAGCAAAACTCCCATTAAAAACTTTTATAGGCAAAGGCTCTTACGACAAACGTCTTATGTATGCCAAAAAACTTAATGCGGATTTTTTTAAACTTACAAATGACGAGTTCAAAAAGGGCAGTATATCAATAATTGATTACAAAAAAGCTTTAATGTCACTTTTGCCACCCAATATTAAGCTGCATGTTTCATGTATCAGCAAAACCGAGATGGGCTGCGGAACAAAAGCTTGTGTCTCGCATAGTTTAACTAACGATGAAGTTAAATTCTCAACAGTTTATTTCCCTTATATGATACATCACGGCAAAAAGAATAAAAACGCACGAATTTCTACAAACATAAAAGGCACTGTCGCACACGAAAACTTTCATATTTTTGCAAGCCTATGTAATCCTAAACATGAAGCCCGTAGTAATTCATTTTTGTATAACGATTTTGAAATTTATGAACAATGTCTTTATGGTCCTAATGCAAGAATTACTCCTTCTCGAATAAAAATCTTTTTGAAACATTTAAAATCAAAAACTATCGAAGAAAAAATCAACTTTTTACAGGCTTGCAGATATCATTTGATTGAAGAAAACATTGCTTATTCAGAAGAAACAAAATATCAATACGTAAAATACAATATTCCGGAATATTCTTTTGTGGAAAAAATTTTGGTACTGGAAAAACTACTTGCTTATTACATAAGAAAAGCTCGTAATCAACACAAAAAACTTATTGATAACGCTAATAAGTCCTATTCCTCTTGACGTAGCATTATAACCGCAGCATTTAACTCTTCAAGCAAATACTGAAGCTGTTGATTAATATTTTCAGGATTATAAATAGACCCTGTAGTTTGATACGCCAAATATCTTTGATAAACATAAGCCTCTTTTCTCAAAAGAGCAACAGTTTTTACTGAACGATTTACTTCTACAAGTTTTCTAAAAGATTCATAGTAGCTTTCAGGTTGTCCTTCATATTTTTTTATTAAATGATCGATATTCATTGCAAGAACATTTGCTCTTGTATTAAACAACTGAACAGAACCTTCTTCTTCAATACAATCAACTAATTTTTCGATTATAGGAATAATTTCATTCGCATCAAAAACATACTGAGAAGTTTTATCTTTTTTTTCAATAATATTAATAAACGCCGGATTGTCTTTAGGAACAGGTTTTAATTCTGTCGGGTCATTAAACCCTTTTTGAGATTCAAAAATCGGAGTAACTACTTTGTTTTGTTTCGGTTGAGCATATTTTTTTAAATCAGGTAATGTTCCGGCATACCCTTTTCCTTGCAACTCAGCCTCTAAAGCTTTATCTTTTTTATCCCACCACCACGCTTGAGCCGGTAGAGCAAACGATAAAATTATTAAGCTCAAAAACAATTTTTTCATATTTATATTATACAGATTACAAGTAAAAAGGCAAAGATATTGACAAAAAATTATAAAGAGTTAAAATGTTTCTATTAATAGAAACAAACGGGGGAATGTTGTTTTGGAAAACATTCAAGAAATATCCAAGATTGTTAAGAATTTACACACAGAAGCAGAAACAACAACTTTTTTTAAGGAATTGTTAACCGAATCAGAAATTGAAACTTTATCAAAACGATGGCGTATCTTGAGTATGCTTAAAGACGGAAGCACACAAAGAGATATTGCAAAGGCACTACAAGTAAGCCTTTGTAAAGTTACCAGAGGGGCGAAGATTTTAAAAAACGAAAACTCAATCCTCGCAAAGTATTTGATAAAGGAGAATGATAATGCAAACAATGAATAAATATACAATTTCAAAAGAAGGGTTTTACGGTAATTTTGGCGGACAGTTCATATCTGAAGACTTAAAAAAAGAATATACAAAAATTGCTGAAGAATTTTTGAAAATTAAAGATGACAAAGATTTTGTTGCAGAATTGGACGAACTATTAAAAACTTTTGCAGGACGTCCAAGTCCGATATATTATGCACGTAATTTATCAAAGAAATACAACGCAGAAATTTATCTTAAACGTGAAGATTTAAACCATACAGGCTCTCATAAAATTAACCATAGCTTAGGTGAAGCACTTTTAGCAAAAAAAATGGGCAAAACAAAACTTATTGCAGAAACCGGTGCCGGTCAACACGGAGTTGCGATTGCGACTGCTTCGGCGCTTGTCGGACTTGATTGTGACGTTTATATGGGCGAAGTTGATATGATAAAAGAAAGTCCTAATGTTTCAAGAATGAAAATGCTTGGTGCTAATGTTATACCTGTTACGGAAGGAACAAAAACTTTAAAAGAAGCTGTTGATGCTTCATTTAAAGCATATTGCAACGAATATAAAACTGCTATGTACGCAATAGGTTCCGTTGTCGGACCGCATCCGTTCCCTATGATTGTTGAACATTTCCAATCAGTTATAGGACGTGAAGCAAGAGGCCAAATGCTTGATGTTGCAGGTGAATTACCAAATTACGTTATAGCTTGCGTTGGCGGAGGCTCTAATTCAATAGGAATTTTTAACGGGTTCTTAAATGACGAAAACGTAAGCTTAATAGGTGTTGAACCTTTGGGCAAAGGAGAAAAACTTGGTGACAATGCTGCCAGCATAAACTTTGGCAGAGTTGGTGAACTACACGGGTTTAAATCAATGTTTTTACAAGATGAAGCCGGAAATGTTGCAAACGCATACTCTGTAGCAAGCGGGCTTGATTATCCAGGAGTCGGCCCTAAACACGCTCATTTAAACGAAATCGGTCGAGCTAATTATGTAACAATAGACGACAAGGAAGCAATTGATGCGTTTTTTGAACTGTCAAAAACAGAAGGAATAATTCCTGCCCTTGAAAGTTCTCATGCTGTCGCATACGGAATTAAGCTTGCAAAACAAGCAGATAAAGATACAAAAATTTTAATAAATCTTTCAGGACGTGGTGATAAAGATTTAGATTTTATCCTCAAAAAAATTGGCAATCATTAATATTACATTTTGCATAATTATTGTGCTAATATATTTCTATGGATTTATTTACGCAATTAGAGGATATGAATAAACAAGTGCCTTTGGCAGAAATTATGCGTCCCAAGACTTTAGATGAGTTTTTGGGACAATCAAATGTGGTTGCGCCAAATTCTCCACTATTAAATCTTCTAAAAACCCAAAGACTTTTTTCGTTGATTTTTTGGGGTACTCCCGGTTGCGGAAAGACGACACTTGCAAGACTTATTGCAGGACAAGTAAATGCTCAATTTATTGAACTTTCTGCAGTATCTTCTGGGATAAAAGAAATTAAAGAAACCGTTGAAAAAGCTCGTGAAGCTTTAAGAGCCGGACAAAAAACCATTTTGTTTATTGATGAAATTCATCGTTATTCAAAAACTCAACAGGATGCTCTACTTCCGCATCTTGAAAACGGAACATTGTTTCTAATCGGTTCAACTACAGAAAACCCTTCTTTTCAGGTTGTACCGGCATTAATCTCAAGAGTTCAGGTAATCAGACTTAATCCAATAAACGATATCAGTATGGCAAAAATCGTAAATAAGGGATTTGAATACTTAGAAAAGAATTATCAACCAATCCAATTTGAAGAAGATGTTATCAAATTCATTGTAAATAACGCTCGAGGAGATGCACGATGCGCATTAAATCTTGTTGAGAATTCATATTTTGCAAGCAATTTTTCTAATGATACCAGAATGTTAACAATAGAGATTCTTGAAAGTATTACTCAAAAAAGAAATACTCGATATTCAACTCAAGAGCATTATGATTGTGCATCTGCATTTCAAAAAAGTTTACGAGGCTCAGATCCGGACGCTGCTATATATTATTTAGCAAAGATGATTGAGGCAGGAGAAGACCCCAGATTTATAGCACGAAGACTAATTGTTTGCGCCGCGGAAGATGTCGGACTTGCTGACCCAAACGCAATGAATATTGCAATCAACGCATATAGAGCCGTTGAAATTATAGGACTTCCGGAAGGACGGATTCCGCTTGCAAATGCAGTTGCCTATGTTGCAAAAGCACCTAAATCAAACAAAGTTATAATGGCAATTGATTCAGCATTGGCAGACATTCAATCCGGCTTAGATTTCCCTCCGCCAATGCATTTAAGAGATGCCCATTACAAAGATGCGAAAAAATACGGATTCGGCGAAGGATACAAATATTCACACGATTATCCGGATGAATACCAACAATTTTTACCGAATGAATTAGTAGGCAAAAAATATTTGGAAGATTAAGGTTTTATTAAAAACTTAATTGCATTACCCGCAATATGTTGCTCCATCGCATATTCAACTTTATCGAGCGGTAAAGTATCAGTAATAAGTTTTTCAACTTCAACATCTCCTGATGCTATCAAGTCAAGAGCTTGTCTAAAATATTGCGGAGTATGATGAAAAACACTCAATGTTTTTATATCACCATAATGCATTGCAGTTGTATCAAGACAAACCTTTGAGCCGGATTTGCAACCTCCAAAGAAATGTACCGTACCTCCCGGACGTACCGTTGAAAAAACTAATTCCCAAATTTCAGGCAGACCGACACATTCCACCGCAACATCTACCCCTTTTTTTTCATCTGAAAATTCTCTAAAAATCTTCTCCGGATTTTGATATTTCTTTAAATCAACAACCTCATCAGCATAAGCAAATTCTTCAGCTAAACGTAATTTTTCTTTATTTCTACCTGCAACGATAACCCTTGCACCTTTTAATTTAGCAACTCTTGCAAACATCAAACCAATAGGTCCAATTCCGATTACCCCGACTGATTGGCCTTTTTTAATACCGGTTCTTTCTACACCATGAACCACGTTTGCCAAAGGTTCAGCAAAAGCGGCTTTCTCAAACGCTAAATCAGGAGGTAATATAAGAGTGTTTTTCTTAACGATTCTTTCCGGAACTACTATATATTCAGCATAAGCACCGTTTAAAAGATTTAAATTTTCACAGAGATTATATTCTTCCTTTTTGCAATAAAAACATTCCCCGCAAGGAGCTGAATTTGCGCACACAACTCTATCGCCAACCTGAACATTTGTAACTGATGACGACACCTTTTCTACTATTCCTGAAAATTCATGTCCGAAACCGGATGGGATATTTTTTATTAAAACAGGATGACCTCTTCGAAAAGTTTTAACATCAGTACCACAAGTCAATGCAGCTTTTATTTTAACCAAAATCTCTCCGTCAGCAAGAGGTTTTATCATTGTATTTTCATATCGAATATCCTGTGGCCCGTAATATAAAACAGCTTTCATTAATTATACCTGACTTTTTTTATTGCTTACAAATCTCTTTACTAAAACTAACACAGACACCAGTAAGATTGCAACAGAAACAATAATAGCAATAGGAATACCGTGAATATAAGACACACTGTCAATCCTGTATCTTTCAACAAATATTCTTACAAGAGAATATAAAATTAAATATATTAATGCTAAATTTCCGTCTTGACCTTGCCTTTTTGATTTTACAATCCAAATCAAAACTCCAAAAACAAATAGATCTAAAACACTTTCATACAAAAATGTCGGATGAAAATATTCGTTTTCTAAAAAAGGAACTGGTCTATATTGAGGTGCTATATATAACTTCCAAGGTAATTGGGTCGGTCTTCCGAAAGCTTCGGAATTAAAGAAATTTCCCCAACGACCAATTGCTTGAGCTAATACTAACCCTATAGCCGTAACGTCACAAAGCTTTTGAACCGATAATGTTCGTCTGTAAGCATAAATCAATAGCCCGATAAATCCGCCTAATATTGCACCATGAATAGAAATACCACCATGCCTGATTGCCAAAATTTCGGTAGGGAAACGCATGTAAAAATCATGATTCAGCAAACAATAATATAATCTTGCGCCAATAATACCAAACACTACTAAATACGGAGCTAAATCAATTATCGTATCTTTTTTAAATCCGAAATTCTTCGTTGCAAAATATTCAGACACAAAAACCCCAGTAATTATTGCTATAGCAAGAATTACACCATAAAAATAAATATTTAAACCAAAAATTGTACAAATTATTTGAGAATGTGCTTCAAACATAGGCAACACCATTATTTTGTAGTATTAATATCAAATTTAGCGGACTCATTAATAAAAGTCTCAATTTCAGAGATTAACTCTTTAATTTCATCTGCATCTTCTGCATTCTGCTCTATGTTTAAATATTTTTTTAAATTTGACATTGCTTCTTGCTTAGTTTTTACGGCACTTTTTCTATCTTCGAAGGAAATATCTTCGTTCTCAAGGATTTCATCAGCCTTTTCTGACTGTGCAATCGCAAGTGAATAATAAAAACCTGTATAATCCGGATTTATTTTCATACCGTCTTCAAAAGCTTCAATAGCCATATCGTATTTTTTTGCGTTAGTTGCGGCAATTCCTAAGTTGTAATAAGTCTCATACATAGTAGAGTCTAAGTCAATACTTGCTTGTAATCTGTTAATTGCTGACTCATAATCACCTTTTTGCATATATTCAGCCGCTTTATTATTCAATTCTTGAACTGCGATATTATTAATACAAGCTGTTGAAATTACCGCAATAAATAAAACGGACGCTATCAATAAAGCTTTCTTCATAAATTCCCAAAATCCTCAAATAAATAAAATTCATAACTATTTTAATACAACAGCGAAAAATAATCAACAATTAAAGGGAAAAATGGCTTATTCATCCCCTGCATTTATAGCTTGCTTACACAACAATTACCCAATCTCCTTTGAAGGAAATCTGATAATTAATATTTCTTAACTTCAAATTATTTCAGCGCAGAAATCAAGCCTTCCAAAGCCAAAAGGTAACTATCCGAACCAAATCCTGCAACTATAGCTTTACAAACACCGCTTAAAAGAGAAGTGTGTCTAAATTCTTCTCTTGAATGAATATTTGTCATATGAACTTCTATTGTCGGAATTTTTACTGCAGAGATCGCATCTCTTATAACAACACTTGTGTGAGTGTAACCACCGGCATTTATCAGAATTCCGTCATAAACTCCTAAAGCTTTTTGAATTTTTTCAACTATTTCGCCTTCAATATTGCTTTGATAAACATCGACATCAGCGCCCAACTCTTTTCCACGAGACATTACCGCTTCTTCTATATCTTTTAACGAAACAATTCCGTACTTGTCAGGCTCTCTTATTCCTAACATATTCAAATTTGCTCCGTTAATCAGTAATATCTTCATATAAAATACCTTATTTCTTTATTCCCGTTTTTATTATACAATATTTTTTAAGGAATAACAAAAAGAAAGGCGAGGAAGAGATGATTAACAAACGTTGGTATGATAGCGATCCTATACTAAAAGAGGCTTTGGAACTACTAAGATTACAAACTGATGACAAAAAATCCGAAGCTACAGAGTTCTTACTACAACTCCAAGAACAAGTTGCAGCAGAGGTTATTGACCACGTATATGACATCATTAACACTTATCAAGGCAAAGGTAATCGTTGGTATGACAATGACCCAATGATGCTTAAAGGTGTTGAATTGTTAAGAAATGCTCCAGCTAACATCCAAAGAATTGCAGCATTAAAACTTTTAACAGCCCTTGAACAAAAAAGTTTCGAAGGGATTCAACTATAAATGAAAGACGTCCAAAACCAAACCGATTCAAGAGGGGTTGAAATCCAAAAAGTTGGGATAAAAGGGTTTGAGTTACCTATTGTAATCCAAAGAAAAGATGCGGAAGACAAAGTTATTTACGCATCAGCAACTTGCGGGGTTTCTTTACCTGCACACTACAAAGGAACTCATATGTCCCGTTTTGTAGAAGTCTTGAACGAATGGAGAGAAAGAAAGACTTTAGATATTAAAAACTGCGTCGTTACAATGGTTGAAAAACTCGATGCAAAATGCGGATATCTTAAATTTGATTTTAAATACTTTATTGATAAAAAATCTCCCGTTACGGGGATTTCTGCTCCAATGTGTTATGATTGCACTTTCGAAGGAGTTCTTGACAACTACAACGAAGAAGATGAAGAATACAGATTTTATCTTGGAGTAAAAGTTCCGGTAACAACACTTTGCCCTTGCTCAAAAGAAATTTCAAATTACGGCGCGCACAACCAAAGAGCAATCGTTTCAGTTAAAATTACTTATCCTGAAGAAGAACATATTTGGATTGAAGATTTAGTTGCAAAAATCGAAAAAACTGCTTCAGCTGAACTTTATCCGCTTCTTAAACGTGAAGACGAAAAATTTGTAACAGAACACGCTTATGATAACCCTAAATTTGTTGAAGATGTCCTAAGAGATGTTGTTATTCTGCTTAGAAACGATGACAATATTGATTCTTTTGAAGTTGAATGCGAATCTATAGAAAGTATTCATAACCATTCTGCTTGGGCTTATCAATCTGAAGGCTAAGTTATATCACCACAAGAACCATTTGTAAACTTTTGTAACAAATATATATAAACTTGAAATACTTTGTAATTATTTGTTTTTATATATATGTAAGCAAAAAAAGATGGTGATATAAGATGGCAATAGCAAATTTACACGAAACAATACAATCTCATATCATAAGAAAAGCTGAGTTACAAAGACTTATTTCAGAACTTCAGTCTGAAAAATCTTTAGCAATTTATTCTCAAGCTGACGAACAATCTTTATTATCTGCTGACAAACACGCTATCAGAGATTATTTCAAAGGTCTTTGGGATAATGACGTTGATTTACAAGAAAAATATGACAGCTATACAGAAATCCCTGATTTCGAAGAAGAAATTGACAGAATTGTTGCAATGCATCAACAAAAAATCGATGAACTTGCAGCTTGGGAAACTAATGTTGACGCTCAAATAACAACATCAAGTACTGAACTTGAAGAAGTTAACGCATACTTAGATTCATACAAACAAATGCTTTCTTCTAATATTAACGAAGATTTTGATTACGGTTTAGGCGGTTAATACTTAACCTAATAAATAAATACCGATTAAAGCAAATATTATTAAAGCAATGTTATAGTGTAGAAATGTTGGAATACAAGTGTCGTAAATGTGATTATGTAGTCCGTCAGCATTCAAGCCGGAAGTCGGGCCCAGTGTTGTATCAGAAGCCGGAGAACCGGCATCACCAAGAGCTGCGGCAGCTGCAACCAAAACAACTATTTGAGAAGGATTGAATCCCATATTTAAACATATAGGCACAAACAATACCGCCAAAATCGGAATTGTACCAAAAGAAGTTCCGATACCCATTGTTATAAACAAACCTAAAAATAATATTATTAGAGATGTAAGAATTATATTATCAGGCAAGACGGACAAAGTTTGATTAACCAAGCTTTCTATAGCTCCGGAGTTTTTCAACACAGATGCAAAGCCGGCTGCAACCAACATTATGAATGCAACATAGCCCATCAAGTAAATTCCTTCGTTCATCATACAATCCATTTTACTTTTAGGAATAATTTTGAAAGTAAAGAGAATTCCTAAACCTACCAAAGCCCCTAAAGGTAACGACTGAGTCATTATTTGAACTACAAAAGTTAAAATTGCAGCCAAAGAAATTACAAACAGAGAATATCGACTGCATTCTGTCTGAACAGGGGTGGAACATGTGATTTCTAAATTTTCATAAGCTCTTGGTTTGCGATAAGAAATAAATAACGCAATCAACAACCCGACAATCATTGCAAAACCTAATATTAAAGTTGATTTCCAAATATCTTGGCGCATAACTTGCACACCGTTTTGCACCAAATTATCAGCAATCAGATTGTGGAATATCAGACCGAAACCTACAGGGATAGTTATATACGGCATTTTTAAACCAAATGCTAAAACTGAAGCAATAGCTCTTCTGTCGATATTCAATTTATTCATAACCTTTAATAAAGGCGGAATAATAATCGGAATAAAAGCTATGTGAATAGGAATTATGTTCTGAGATGCCACCGCAATAAGAGCTAAAATTAAGTATAAAACATATTTATTCTCAGAAACAATTTTAGATATTTTATCAGAAATAAGAGCCGTTACACCGGTATGTGACATTGTTGCCGCAAACGCACCTAAAAGAATATAGCTTAAAGCTGTTTCTGAATTACTTCCCATTCCGGAAATAAAAACATCCATAACTTCTTTTACGTTCATTCCGGAGAGTAACCCCGCAACAATTGTTGAAACAATAATCGCAAGCAATACGTTTACTCGCTTTAAACACAAAACACATAATAATATAATTGATATAACAGCCGGATTAAATAATAAATTCATTTTATCAAGACTCTTCTTCTTGCAGAAGGTTTATCAAATCTAAAGCAATTTCTTTTTGCAAATCATCCGGCATTAATTTTAAATATTCAAAAGATTCTGCGATTTTTTGATCTGTATCATACCAACGTCTTAAAACATAATTAAAAGCATCAGTCAGAATATTTTCCGATAAATCGATTCCATTCTCTTTTGATTTGCTAATAATCAAATCAGCACACTTATATTGCGTCATTATATTCGCATTACGCATTAAACTTACTGCTAAACTTACTGTAGGATCGATATCATACCAACGCTTATTCATAATATACCTTCTTACTTTTCTTCTATCGTATATTTTTAATTTTATTTTGTCAATTCTGTTTTGATTTCTAAAAGTTTTGCGCTATCCGTTGTTTTGAATAACAAAGTTTTTTCTTTAGAAGTTTCACCTTTAATGATTTCAATGCTTGTTTTAGGAACTTTGAATTTTTTTGAAAGAAATTCTATCAAAGCTTTATTTGCCTTATTTTCAATAGGCTGAGCCGTAACCTTTACCTTTACGAACTCTTCTTCCAAAACAATGTCATTTTTTGAAGAATTTGGAACAATCTTAATTTTTAAAATTAAACCGTCCTTCGTTTCTTTAAACAAAATCTACCCTACCTTTTGGAATACCATTACATATTCGTGTTTAAAGATATAGAACCCGCCCGCTAAAGCTCTGTATCTCCAAAGATTGGCAGTTTTACCTTTAGCTCTTTCGTTTCCTTGCATATCTTTAATAATAATAGCTTTTGTTATAAAACCTAATTTATTCATTCTCGCCATACATTCAAAACCCAAAGGAATGTGTTGAGAATTTGCATACTTATCACCGATAATCAAACAGGCAAAACGCCCTTTTTCCAACATATCATAGCCATTTTTTGCAACTTTTTCAAACAAATCATAAAATTCTTCTGTAGAAGAACAATTCGATAAATCCTCTTTTTTATCAGAAAATTTAATAATATCATCATACGGCGGATGCAACATCAATAATTGAGCTTTTTTTGCACCCATAATATCCAATCTTGCTTTAATTTTTTCTTTTGCTAATTCACTTGCAGAATCCGCACAAATAATATTAACATCAGTAACAAGTTGCTTTGGAGTAAATTTTTCTGAAACTTTTTCTGCTAAATCTTCTTTAAGCTCAACCCCAATACATCTTCTATTCATATTAATCGCCTCGATACCGGAAGTACCTGAGCCGAAGAACATATCTAAAACTATATCACCTTTTTTAGTATATCTTTCATAAATCTGTTGAGCAATCTGAGGAATATAATTTCCGTGATATTCATTTGAGTGTCCGCCTTCTTTTAACCTATTCGGAAACTCCCATAAGGTATCAGTTTTAATATGGTCATAATCTCGCCAAGCTTTTAAATTAATATCACTATATGAAGTCGTTTTTACCGCAGAATCCTTAACAACTTTCAAATCCGCTGTTTTAGTTGTTTTTTTTATTTTTAAATTAGATCTAACCATAATTCTCCCCATCTTTATTAATAGTTTATAAGAATTTATAAACTTTGAAATCAAATAAATAGAGGATTCTTAAAACTTTTTGTCAAAGAGTAGCAAATTTATTTTTTAGGAGTTTTTATATAACTATAGAGTTAATATTTTATTAAAGGAAAAATCTAATGCCAATTAAATTCAACCCCGGAAAAAGCAGATCAGACTGTTTAAAACCAAAAACTTTCAGAAAAAGAAACTGGCCTAAATATATGGAAAAAATCGAAGCAAAAAAAGCTGAAAAAGCCGAAGAAATTCTTCAATCAGCATCATTGGAACGCACCCCACTCAGAGATTGTTTAGATTTTTCTTGCGAAGAACTTGGTTATTTTATAGGTCCTAAAGGTGAAAGAGTAAGAACAATTTTCCCGAGATAGTTTATAAGATTTATTAATAATATTAAAAAGCGGTAAATTTTCCAATCTACCGCTTTTTACTTTCTAGTTATTTCTGTTAATTTGAAAATTATTAGCCCCTACATAAATATATTTGTTATCTTGAGACGGGGGAATAGTGATATTAAGAACATAGTCATTAGGATTGTTCCTCAGCACTTCATCTTTTTTTCCGGTGTAGATGCCGGTAAAAAGACCTGAAACCTCCTCACTCGCTTCAGATTTATTATTGTATTTGTCAATCGTTACAGGAACTTTGTTTGATACTGGGACTAGGTTATTGCTTTTTTTGAAAAACTGAACGTTCGCAGTAACCTCAGACGCTACAGTCATAGCACCTTTTGTTTTTAACAAATATCTATTATCAGAAGGAACATAACTTAGACAGTTAATTTGCTTGCCATTTAAATAATCACCACATTCGCAATCCACATTCAAGCTCGTACAGGCCAACTCCGTCGGAACATAATTAGACGGTATATCACGGAGTTTCCAATTCATACGAGTATCATGATAAAACCTTCCGACAGGGTCTTCTATATTTACTTGCCCTGTTTCAACAACTTTCAACAAAAATCTGTCGGGTTTTGGACAAGTATTTTCCTTATACATGCAGTTTTTACCTTTACTGCCGTTTATATCAAAATAGATATCTGTCTGAATACCCGTAAGGTCGTCCTCGTCTTTAAACTCATTTGTTGTTAAGAAAAACTCAACACCGTTTTTTGCCCTAAAATTAGGTTTGAAATCTTTATTATCTTTATAATCATCCACAGAAATATAATCTCTTGAGCTACCATCATCTTTTTTACAACTAACATCGTCACTAAAAAACGCTCCGATTAGTTCACAAAGTTTCTCTTTATCGCCACCAAAGGTATCATCACCATCGGGGACACTATTCAAGTTCAAAAAAGGTGCATCACCTTGTCCGTCTTCATCAACCTGATAAAAATTAGAACTTCTTGATAAAGTATTAATAACTGTTACCAGTGAATCATAAGTTTTAAGATATTTAACTTTAGTTGTATCAGGTTTATATTTGTTAACCAATGGCATTAATACCGCTGCGATTAACCCGACAACAGCTAAAGATATTAACACTTCCGCTAAGGTATAACCAGTTTTCTTCTTCATGCTCTCACCTCTGATTGTTATATTTATCTTTTTAAATTATAGCATATCGTATTTTTTTTGTGAATTTAATAACTTGCTTAATCAATATCAATCGGACTTCGTTGAATCATCTCAATAGCTTCTCGAGCAGTAAAGACCAAGGCTTCCGGAATATTTGATATTGTGCAGAATTGTCTTAAAACATCCACTACACGTTTAAAACTTCTCACAATATCACCTTCACCCATATCTATTTGGTCAATAATATCATCCCATTCAGCCCCGTTCACCCACATTTCGATAAGCGGAGAATAATAACCGTTAATATACATAGGGTCTTCTACATCGTAATTCTTTTGTTTTTTATCCAAATCACGTTTTATATCTTTTATCTTGTTCAAAGTTTTTCTCACAGTTGTCGAAAACGGTAATTGTGAAAACAAATCTGCTCTCATATCTTCGGTTGTAATAGCACAAATTACGGAAGCTAATTCTGCAGGAGTAAGATTTTCTAAAACTCCGGAGAAAATAATTCTTGCCAAAAACAATTCATTTTCAGAACGTAATTGAGAAATAGTAACCCCTTGTTCTGTCGGATAATCATTTTGAATGTATCCAAAATCACATAAAACCGCTCTATGAGATAAAAACTTGTTCCAGAAAATATCTTTTTGTTTTTCAATCTCTTTATCTAAAGCTCTTTGTTTTTGCTTATATCTTATAAGTACATCAATAGACTTCATGTGTTTTTTAAACAACTTACAAGTATCACACTCATAAGAATGCATTCGTTCTAACAAAGCCTTTGTTTTATTCCCAAACTCAACAACTTCTGGACTCAACGGTCGATTTTTCTTCTTTTCTTGTTTTTGGATAACTTTATAGGTTTTTCGATTTTGGACATACATATCACGAATTTTGTTGTACTCTATCAAATCTTCATTAGTACGTTTGCACCAGCAAGTAAAGGAATTACATTCGTCGATTTTTTCTTGATTCATTTCCTTTAACATCAAAAGTGGTTCTATTCGTGAATTAGATGAAAAATACCCAAAACTTTTTAATACCAACTCTTTAGCTTCTTCCAAAGAAAACCTCTGAAGAAGATTCAAAACCATTGAATAACTTGGAGAAAATTTACTCTCCAAATCATTAGCAGGACTTAGTACAAGTTCCGCTACCTCTTCCGGAGTTTGAAAAGCTGAGCCGATAATTGTAACATAACCTATCTCATCCATTCCTCGACGTCCGGCACGTCCGGACATCTGCAAAAACTCACTTGGAGTAAGAGTTCTGTGTCCGCTGTCGGTTCTTTTACTAATAGAACTGATGACGGTTGAACGAGCCGGCATATTAATTCCGGCAGCAAGAGTTTCTGTCGCAAAAACAACTTTTATTAAACCTTTTTGAAAAAGTTTTTCAACCAAAACCTTCCACCCTGGCAACAAACCTGCATGGTGGGATGCAACTCCTTGAAGAAGATATTCAATATGTTTGTTTTTGTATAAATAAGGATTTTCTGCAATATATTCTTCGATAATTTCTCGAATCTGTTCTTGTTCAGATTTAGTTACCAAACATAGCTCAGCACATCTTTCCATTTGTTCATCACATTTTTTACGAGAAAAAGTGAAATAAATCGCCGGCAACATATCTTTTTCGTGCAAATTTCTGACAACATCTTTAACTACAGATTTTTTTTGTACAGGTTTTCCTCTTTTAAACTGTTTTTTCTCAGGCTTAATCTTTTTATTTAAAGTTCCGTTAGGAGTCAAAAGAGGTAAAATTGTATGTGGCTGAGATGAGTCAAAATAATAAAATCTTAGCGGTACAGGGCGGAAATCGGTATTTATCAATTCTGTTTTTGAGTGAACTGTATTAATCCATTCCGTAAGCTTATCCGCATTTGCTACAGTAGCTGACAAGGCTATTATTTGTACATTTGTCGGGCAATAAATAATGCTTTCTTCCCAAACAGTTCCCCGTTGTTCATCATTCATATAGTGAACTTCGTCCAAAATAACATACCCGACATCTTTTAAATTATCCGTAACAGACCCAAAATTTGTACCATACAACATATTCCGAAAGACTTCAGTTGTCATAACCACGATTTGCGCATCTCTATTATGAGAAGAATCGCCTGTTAACAAACCGACTTTATCACTTCCGTATTTCTCTGAAAAATCATTAAATTTTTGGTTTGAAAGAGCTTTTAAAGGAGTTGTGTAAAAAACACGTTTTCCTTCCTTAAGCGCACAATGAATCGAATGTTGTGCTATCACCGTTTTTCCGGCTCCGGTTGGCGCACAAACCACAACACTCTTCTTATTTGAAATACATTCACACGCTTCTTTTTGAAAATCATCCAGCTCAAAAGGGAATTTGTACATTTTGACCTCTTTCAACTCTTGCCACCCTCATTATGACACAGTTTTTTAATGAAGTGAAGATGTTAAAAATTCTTAAAATTAAGCTTTAGCATAAAACATATTAATTTTTGTAAACAAATAAGCAATTTTTCCAAATAAAAAAACTTTATACTTATAGAAGGTTACATAAAATAGGAATATTAACTATGACGAATCCGATTGATTCAATCAACATTACCTCAAGCAACGCATACGCAATTAAACAGAATAACTCAAATTCAGTAGCATTCAGAGGTGGTGCGACATTAGAAAAAACGCCGCAAACAGATTCTTATGAAAAGAAAAGGCATACCGGTAGAAACATAACTCTTGGTTCAATCGGAGCTGTTGCAGTAGCAGGACTCATTGATCAATTTGTTTTTAAAGGAAAGTACCGTACAAAATTATTTGAATTAACACAAACAAATTGGAAAAAATTAGTTGAGAAGTTTACAAAAAAATCTTCTGAGCCAAAACCGCCAACACCACCTGCAACAGCTACAAAGCCACCTACAGAAATAACTGCAAACAATGTTACTAAAAGAAAGAAAATAAAAAAAGCAAAAATAGATAACGGAACTACAGTTACTCCTGAACAACAAGCAAAATACGATAAAGAAATTGCATATCAGCCTTTGAATCAAGGTCAACGAAGCGCAAAAGCTGCCTTGGAATCTCAAAATGCAGCTCAAAGAAGAGAATTAAATTCTATAGGTTCTTTAACTGGGAAAACAGAAGAAGTTGCAAACGCAGTTCCTAAATCTCAAAAAGGTTTGAGAAACGGAAGATATCAACATGAGAACGGAAATATTTATTGTTATCACCAAGGAAAAGTTTCAAAAATAGAATTATTCCAAAAGTCAAAAAACGGACCGGTGGCTAATGGTGTTATTACAGATTCCGTAAAGATTGCAAAACACATGGGCCAACATAATATTGAACCTTCACAATTAAGAATATTCAAACCTGCTCAAAAAGCATAAATTTAATAATAATTTCTCCAAAATTTCCTATTATTATCAAAGGTAAGGACTTCAAGGTCTTTACCTTTTATTTTTATTTTAATTGCATTATGAATATCCGTTCTTAAAACTTCTGAACCTTCAAGCAATCCCAATGTTAATAATGAAGGGTGTCCGAATTTATTTTCTCCGACAGAAACAATAGAATACTTCGGCGCTAAATATTTTATAATATTTCTGTTTAATCCTCCGTCTGCACCATGATGAGGAACTTTTAAAACATCTATATTCTTAGGCAAATAATTCAAAACTTCTTCCAACGCAACAGAAGTCGAATCTCCGGTAAACAGCATTGAAAACCCTTCATACTCCAACAATGTTATTATAGAATTTTCGTTATCAGATTTTCTCATTGTCGGAATATAATTCGTAAGTTTTAAACCGTTTTTATCATATATAACTTGAGAATTATCAGCTTTAACAAGTTGAGTATTATTGAATTTCGCCGTTTTATAAATTGTTTTAGCCAAATTCGATTCGTGGTTCAAATCCGTAACATATACAGAATCTACGTTTAAATTCTTTATCAAATCTACAGCCCCGCCACAATGATCATTATCAAAATGGCTTATAACCACGGAATTAACCTTCTTCACTCCAATATCTTTTAAATACTTTAATATAATAATTTCCGCCTGACTCTTACCGCCATTAAAACCAACCTTGCCTGTGTCTATAAAAATATACTGATTATCAGGAGCTTTTATCATAAAAGCATCCGCATTCCCGACATCAAAAGCCGTTATTTCTAAAGCTGAATTTTTTATCGGGATTAGAGTTATTAATAAAATAAATGAAAGCACACTTAAACTGATTTTTATCACTCTCAAATATTTATTACAAAAGTCTTTATAAAACATTGAAATTACAGAAAGTAATATTCCATAGTATAGCAAAATTTGGAAAATAGAAGGATGCGTTGTTTGCAAAGTTGAAAGAGGTAACTTTCCCCAAAAATCTGAAATATTAATCAATAAAGTTATTAAAGGGTTAAGTACAATATCAAAACTTCGACAAACAACATCTGCTATCGGAGTAATGCCTGCCAAAAGAGAACTAATAAAACCTCCAAAACTCAAGACCATTAATATCGGTATGCTCATTATATTTGCAAATACCGAATATATACTTATATTATTAAAATAAAATATCTGTATCGGAATTACCCACAATTGTGCAATTATAGGGATTGTAATCGTCGAAATTATAAATGCAACAATTTTATTTTTCGATTTTATAACAATAGGTCCTGTTATCAAAAGCCCAAAAGTTACGATAAAAGAGAGCTGAAATCCCACATCATTTATAAACAAAGGGTTGTAAATAAGCATTAGTAGTGCAACCAAAGATAACAGAGAAATACTATGGGCATCTCTATCAATCAGTTTACCTGCCAATACAAACAATAACATTATAGTCGCTCTTATGACAGAAGCTCCCAATCCTGTCATCATTGAATAAACTATTACTGTTAGCATTCCCAGAAAAGTACTTAGTTTATAATTAATTTTAAAAACAGACATAAGCATAAAAAAGAAAGTAAAAATAAAAGCAACATTCATTCCGGATGCAGCCAAAATATGCAACAATCCTGAATGAATAAATGATTCCTTAACATCTTTTGGCGCAGCAACCGCATCATCACCAAAGACAATCCCGCCTAAGATTTCAAGATTAGGAGACTTTAAGTACTTTGAATGTTTTTCTAAAATATTTTCACGATAATTATTAACCCTCTGCATAAATTTAGATTTTAAACTCAACTCTTTTTCAACTACGGAAAAATCATCCGCATAAAATACGGAATATGCATTATGGTTTCTTAAATAATTACCGTAATCAAATTGAGAAGGATTCCCTGCCTTAAAGGGTTGTGAAATTCTACCGCTTAAAATGTAGTAATTATGGAGTTTTAATTCATTAAAGTTTTTGTTTTGAGATTTTACGGTATTAACGGAAACCAAAATCTTTTCATCATTAAAAGACTTTGTCAAAAAATCTGTTTCAACAGAATTCACATCAAAAAAGAATTTGATTTTACCTTCAGCTTTACCTTGCGGTATTGTAACAATCTTGCCATAAACTTTTGCATTAAGAGGCGCAATACTTGACAACTCATCAACATCTTTTAAGCGCAAAGAAGTGTTCAAAACCCCTATGAAAACTATGACACTCCAGATTATTAAATGTTTATAAGAAAATAAATTCAAACTTAGGGATAATATTATCAGTAAAAAGATAACGATTAAGAAAGGTAGCAACAACTCTGATAATGTAAAAACAATTGCAAGAATGTATATCCCTGCAGTTAACAACATTAACAAATTTTTATTTTGAACAATTGATGCACAAAAAGCTTTTAACAAGCCTCCGTCCTTTCATCCAAGCAACTACTTACTATCAGTACCCTCAGCTACAACTGCAATTTTCTCAATACATTGAGATTCTAAAATAAAGTCACAAAGTTCTCTTACAGCACCTCTACCACCATTATAACCGGATACAAAGTTACATATCTCACGGACTTCCTTAACTGCATCCGCAGGACAAGACGCAAGAGCAACTTTTTCTAAAATACATATATCTGGAATGTCATCTCCCATATATGCAACATTTTCATAAGTTAAGCCGTATTTTTTCATTATTTCTTCCAAAGCCGGTAGTTTAAACTTTTGTCCTTGATAAATTTCTTGAATACTAAGATTCTCAGCTCTATGTTGTACGGTTCCGTTTTGTCTTGCAGTGATTATTGCGGTTACAAACCCTGATTTATTCATTCTGACAATACCGTGACCGTCTTTCACATTAAAAGTTTTATATTCCACACCATTTTCATCATAAGTAACACTGCCGTCTGTCATTACGCCATCAACATCAAAAGCAACCAATTTAATATTTTTTGCAATATCGACTAAATTTTTATTAATTTCTGACATAATCAACTCCTTTTATAAAACTCTTTATTCTAATTCTAGAACAAAAAAAGACAGTAATCAAAATTACTGTCTTTTTTATATTCTATTCATATATTATAGTTTTTCAGGATTTCTTAGAGGAATTATTCTATCTAAGTCAGAATTTACACTGAAGTAGAATCTTGCGGTACTTTCATTGTAATCATCACCAAGAGGGAAACCTACACCGATTTGAGCAGTTAACCAATCAGTAAAGTTCATATATGTACCAAAGCCTACGCTGTGTAAGAATGATTGCGGATAATTGTATATATTACCGTTTTCACCAATAATACCCCAATCATAGAAGAATGCTAATCTCAATCTTTCATCTAACCAAGGCCACATTTTGTTCATGAATGGGAATGGTGTTCTATATTCAACAGTACCGTGCACACCATAATCACCAATCAATTCAGCCGGTTGATAACCTCTAAGAGTATATGGTCCGCCTAACTGCATTTGTTCTGCTGCAAACAAATTATTTGGAGAGTATTGACCGCCAACTCTAACAACACCCATACTTCTAGCAAATAAACGCTGTACACGAGTTGCACTTGCACC
>JAFQNY010000086.1 GCA_017395765.1 bacterium | reverse complement strand
TTATGAAAAAATTTAACAAAAGACGTTTAAAAATTGCAGAACAAATTATCGTTGTTATATTTTTTGCCGTGATTATACCAATGTCTATCAGCGGAATAATTATAAACAATGTTAACCAACAGTCAAACAGGGCTCAACTGAGAGATGCAGCAGTCATGATTGCAAATATTGTATCAGAAGAAGTTGATGTATTCCAAAACTCCATAAACAACGAATTATCACAAATCGCATCCACTTTGGAATACTATGATGAACCTCAAAAGGCTGATGATTATCTTAAAAACATTATCAAAAACTTATCTTTTTACAAAGAATTAACAATTTTAAGCCAAAACGAATTTGAAAATTACAACAAATACGATGATGATGACAATATTGCAACGTTCAAAAAGCAGTTAAACAACGGCTCTTACCTTGTCGCAATCTTGGATTTAAAAAATTTAAAAAACAATTTATTTAAAACTTTAGAACAAAACAAACGGCAAATTTACGTTTTAAAAGGTGACGAAAATCGACTAGTAGCAGCTATTAATTATGAGCAAGACATTTTTGAAAGCAGTATTGAGCAATTACCCAAAAACTTAACCAAAGACAAGAGTATAATTTACGGAGATGTTAAAAACCAACCGTTGGTTTACCACAAAAAAACAGAACCAAATATTACAATCATTGTTAACACGACAGAAGATGTAAAAAAAGCAACAATTGATTCAAACAGGGATAAAATTATTCTGTCAACAATAATCACTGCCCTTGCAGTATTTTTTGTCGTTGGGTTATATACATCATATCTTTATATAAACATTAGACAATTATTCAAAGCCATTATTGCGATTTCTAAAGGAAACTACAGCAGAAGAATCCGACTTTTAACAAACATTTTCACTCCGTTTGAAATTGTATTTCTTGGAAATGAATTCAACAAAATGATTAATCAAATTCATAAATCAGATATACAATTAAAGAAAAAAAATAAAGAATTAAAACAACTCAATGAATTTCGTTCTAACATGATTGACACGGTTAGCCACGAGTTCAGAACTCCTTTAACAAGCATTCAAGGATACACCTCTAGGCTCTTAAGACAAGACATTGAAATCGACGAAGAAACCAAGCAAAAATCTTTAAAAGTTATTAAAAAACAAGCTGAAAGGCTTAAAAACATGATTGAAGATTTATTAGTTATCCCAGATATTGAAGGTTCAAGATTAAACTTTGATCTCAGAGAAATCTCAATAAGCTCAGTTATCGAAAACTCATTAACATTAGTAAAAAACGATACTTCAAAAGAAATTCTCAACAATACGGAACAGCTTGACACATACGTTATTGCAGATAACGACAGGCTTGAACAAGTTTTTGTAAACCTTATAGAAAATGCCGTTAAATACGGTAAAGAAAATAAGCCTATAACAATAAATGCAGAAACAGAAAACAACAAGCTTATAGTTTCAATAAAAAACGAATACGATATCATACCCCGAGAAAAACTAAAAACTTTATTTGATAAATTTACAAGAGTTGATGATTCAACAACAAGAACAACTCGAGGAACCGGGTTAGGATTATATATTGTTAAAGGGCTTGTAGAAGCTATGAACGGAGAAATTCGTCTATATTCAAACCAAGACTGCGGATTCTGCGTTAAAGTATTTTTACCGATTGCACACAAGACTATTGAGGAATAATTAATGCAAAGATTGCCGGATTATTTAAAAAGACCTATTATAGATACCGAAAAAACAAAAACTGTCAGAAAAATTCTTAAGACAAAGTGTCTTAATACGGTTTGTGAAGGAGCTAGATGTCCGAACAAGAGTGAATGCTATTCTAAAAACACTGCAACATTCCTCATTATGGGTAATGTTTGTACCAGAAATTGCCGTTATTGCAATATTTCATCAGCGAAGCCGGAACCATTAGATCCGGATGAACCTAAAAGAATCGCAGAAGCGATTAAAGATCTTGGGCTAAAATACGCTGTTATAACATCAGTTACCAGAGATGATTTACCGGATGGAGGAGCAACTCATTTCAAAAATTGTATTGACGAAATTCGTAAAATCTACACCCCTAAGATTGAGATTTTAACTCCGGACTTTAAAGGTAATAAACAATCTTTAGATATTATTATAGAATCAAAGCCTGATGTTTTTAACCATAATATAGAAACGATTGAACGATTGTTTAAAACGGCCAGACCTCAAGGAAATTATCAAAATTCTATCAAAGTTTTAAAATACATAAAAGATAACTCAAAAATCATTACAAAATCAGGTTTTATGGTCGGATTAGGTGAAACATTTGAAGAAATAGAAAAAACACTTATTGATTTAAAGAATATTGAACTTGACATTGTAACCATAGGTCAATATATTCAACCTTCAAAATCGCATCTAAAAGTTGAAATGTTCTATACTCTTGAAGAATTTGAAAAACTTAAAATTTTAACTAAAAAAATCGGGATACCAAATTATCAAATCGGACCACTTGTAAGAAGTTCATACAACGCATCCGGATTATTAGAAAAATAAAAGAGGTCTGATAACCTCTTTTATTATTATTACTATAAAATTTCCATTGACGTTTCTTCTTGACGTGTTTCCGGGATTTCCTTCAAGTCAGGTAAATCCACACTTGCTTGCTGTCTCTGAATTTCCGTTTCTTTATCTATTGCAGCTTTTTTTGAATATTTTGCTATTGCCGGATCCGGAGCTAATTTTTGATTTTTGTAATCTTGCATTATTACATTGACAAAACGTCGAGTTTCTTTATATGGAGGAATTGTTCCGCCATATTTTTTTACATTACCCGGTCCTGCATTATATGCTGCCAAAGCAAGCTCAGTTGAACCAAACATTTTATACATCATTTTGTAATAAGTTAAACCGGCTTTAATATTTTCATTCAAATAATAAGGATTATATCCCAATTTTTTTGCCGTTGACGGTAACAATTGAAATACCCCGACTGCTCCGTATGGACTTTTAAGTTCATGTTTAAAGCCGGATTCTTTTTTTGCAATACTTAATGCAAGCGCCGGATCAACACCCATTTCTACAGAATGTTTAACAATATTTTCTTTAATAACATCTTCAGGAATAGCAGCTTGTACCTCTACCGCCAGAAATGATACCATTACAATAGCTGTTAAAACTATCTTTTTAAACATCGAAATCCTCGTATTATTGTAAATTGGATTCTGCATACTATCTCGTAAATCCTCCCTACGGTTTCACTTTGTTCTCGTTTGAATCCTG
>JAFQNY010000085.1 GCA_017395765.1 bacterium | reverse complement strand
TTAACTCTTCAAATGTCAGTACCGATTTTATTAATTGGGGTTATTTTGGGCTTAATGGTCAGTATTTTCCAAACTGTTACACAGATCCAGGAATCAACATTGACTTTCGTGCCTAAAATTATAGGTTGTGTAATTTTACTTATTTTCCTTATGCCTTGGATGTTTGGAGTATTTATCACTACGGTTAATGAATTTATGAGTATCATTCCGCAACTCATGGGTGCTATGTAATGTTTAATCTAGATGTGTTATTTTCAGTCAGTAATATAATTTTATTTATGGCAATCTTTACCAGATTATCAGGATTATTTGCCTCAGCACCCTTGCTTTCAACATATCCGATTCCGATACAGGTAAAAGTTTGGCTCGCAGCTTTAATATCATTTATATTATTCCCTATCATTCAAATAAACACTAATTTTACGGCACCGACATCCGTTCCGGCTTTGTCTGTTATTTTATTCAAAGAATATATGATAGGTTATGCAATCGGCTATTGTGCGAACATATTATTTGTCGGAATTGAGTTGGGAGTTAACACCTTTACGGTGCAAATGGGGCTTTCTGCAGATCAAGCTTTGAACCCTGCTTCCGGCGGGAATTCACCGGTATTAACCCAAGCCTTTACTTATTTAGCATCAATGTTATTTATTGGCTTAGGTGCGCATCAATGGCTATTTTCCGCACTCTACAACAGTTTCAAAAGTTTACCGATTGGCTACACCTTGACATTTTCTTCGGGGTTAGTTGAACAAATTGTAATAATAACAAGCCAAATATTTTCATTAGGTCTAAGTATAGCTTTGCCGATTTTTGGGATTTTATTTATAACAGATTTCTTATTAGGATTCACATCCAAAATGATGCCTCAAATGAACATTTTCATGGTTTCATTACCATTAAAGATTTATTTAGGATTAATGCTTTCTTTAATGTTTATGCGACCGATGGCAGAACATATGGCGGTTATAATTGAACAGTTCTTAACAAAAATAGCAGCAATATTTTAGGAATAAATAAGTAAAAGTAAAACAAATTTTCAAAATAAGATACTAATAACGGAAAGGAAAAACAGATCTTTTAGATCTCTAAACGTATAACATGGGTAACGAAGCAGCAGAAAAAACCGAAGAAGCCACCTCCCGACGGCGCTCAAAAGAACGAGAGCGTGGCAACGTTGCAAAAAGCAAAGATATGGAATCCGCACTTGTAATGGTTGGCGGAGTTGCTTTGTTGGCAGTTTTTTCCAAACATATGTATAGCAATCTGCTTAACATGATGCGAGACACGTTCATGAATCTAAACCCAAATTCTATTGATGTCAGCAATGCTATCGGACTTTTATTTCCCTATTTTAAATATTTAGGAATAATTGTTCTACCGTTTTTTGTTTTTCTGTTTATACTCGCATTTTTTGTTATAAGATTGGATGTCGGACATGTCTTTGCCTTACAAAAAGTTAAATTAGATTTGACAAACCTAAGTCCCAAAAGAATGCTTGAAAATGCAAAAAGAATGATTAACCCTTTTCAACCAAGATCATTAGTGGAATTTGCAAAATCCATCCTTAAGCTTGTTATCGTCGGAGCTTGCGGTTATTCTGCCATTAATAGCAGAAAAGGAGATTTATTGGGCTTGGTAGGTTTAGCAACTCCGGACGCATTAAATATTATCGGTTCTATCTTGGTTAATATGATTATAAACATGTGTTTAGCAATGCTGATTTTAGGTTACATTGATAAAAAATATCAAACATATGAATACGAAAAATCTATAAAAATGACAAAACAAGAAGTTAAAGATGAGCATAAGGATACTGAAGGGGATCCTAAAATTAAAGCTAAAATTAAATCAATACAAATGCAAATGGCAAGACAACGAATGATGTCTGCAGTACCGCAAGCTGATGTTGTCGTAACTAACCCGACTCATTATGCAGTAGCAATACAATACGATAAAAACAAAGCACCTGCACCAATGGTAGTTGCAAAAGGAGTTGACTACTTAGCTTTCCAAATCAGAGAAATTGCAAAAAGTAACAACGTCCCTATTGTAGAAAACCGTCCTGTTGCAAGAGCATTATATAATTCTGTTCCTGTTGATGGTATAATACCTTCAGACTTGTATGTTGCAGTTGCTGAAATTCTCGCTTACGTCTATAATAGTAAAAGGGAGCAATAAGTAAAAGAGGATGGAGTTAAATAAATTATCAAATATACTAAAAAATAATGATATCGTCCTGGCTATAGGCTTGGTTGTTATTGTCTGTATGATGGTAATTCCTTTACCTCCGCCTTTGCTTGACATTCTTTTAACGGTTAATATTTCATTAGCGGTTGTAATACTTTTGGTCTGTTTATATACACAAGAACCCTTAGATTATTCTTCATTCCCGACAGTTTTGTTAATCGCAACTCTTTTCAGACTGGGGCTAAACGTCAGCTCAACACGTCTTATCCTTTTGAACGGAGAAGCCGGAAATGTTATATCATCATTCGGAAGTTTCGTTGTCGGAGACAATTATGTAGTCGGTGCTGTTATTTTCTGTATTTTGGTATTAATCAACTTTATGGTTATCACCGGCGGTGCAACCCGTGTTGCAGAAGTTTCAGCTCGTTTTACATTAGATAAAATGCCGGGGAAACAATTAAGTATCGATGCTGACTTAAACTCAGGATTAATAAATGAAGAACAAGCAAAAGAACGTCGTAAAAAATTAGAAAGAGAAACCGATTTCTACGGTACAATGGACGGTGCATCCAAATTCGTTAAAGGGGATGCAACTGCCGGAATTGTTATTACAATTATTAATATAGTAGGCGGACTCATTATTGGGATTATTCAATTAAAAATGAGTGTTTCGCAAGCATTGGATACTTATACAATCCTAACTGTCGGAGACGGTTTGGTTTCACAAATTCCTGCATTACTAATATCAACTGCAACAGGCTTAATTGTATCAAGAGCGTCAGGAAAAGATGAATCTTTGTCAACTGATATAAAAAATGAAATGTTCTCTGATCCAAGAGTTCTTGGGGTTGTTTCAGGACTTTTGGTATTTATGGGTATAATACCTGGGATGCCTACGGTTCCGTTCTTACTAATTGCATTTATTGCAGGAGCAATGGCATATTACAAAAACAAAGAAAAAGCTGAAAATATACAAGCTGAAGAAGCTCAAAAAGTTGCAATGGAACAACAAGAAAAACTCGGAAAGAAAGAAAAACGAGCTAAAGCGACAAAAGAAAGTGTTATGGAGCTTTTAAATGTTGATACAATCGAAATTGAGGTAGGTTACAGACTTGTTCAGCTTTTAAACGTTGAAATGGGCGGAGATTTATTAGAACGCATCGCTCAGATAAGAAGACAAACAGCTTTAGATTTAGGAATTGTATTGCCGTCAATAAGAGTTCGTGACAATTTACAACTTTCCCCAAATTCTTATCAAATAAAACTTAAAGGAGTTCCGCTGGAAACAGGTGATGTTTATCCTGAAAGATACTTAGCAATGTGTGCGGGAGATCCTGTCGGCAATTTAACCATAAATGGTATCCACGCAATAGAACCGGCTTTTGGTTTACCTGCTTTATGGATAGAAGGCAAGGATAAAGATTTAGCAGAAATGTCAGGCTACACTGTCGTATCAGCATCCGCAGTTATTTCAACACACATTACAGAAGTTATTAAAAAATGCGCTTACGAAATTGTTTCAAGGTTCGATATACAACAACTTATTGAAAACCTTAAGAAAGAAGTTTCAGAAGATTACGTAAACGATATAATGAAAGATATTTCGATAGGAGATGTTCAACTTGTTATCCAAAACCTTTTAAAAGAAGGGGTTGCGGTAAGAGATTTAAAAACTATTTTAGAAACAATCAGTTTGCAATCCAAAGTTAATAAAAGCCCGAATTTCTTAACTGAACATGTAAGACAAGCTCTGGCAAGAAATATTTGCAAACAAAATCTTGCTGATACCGGAGAACTGTACGTTATTACGTTATCTCCGGACGTAGAAAACACTATTGCTAAAGGAGCAAGCCCTGACGGACAAAGCGTTACTCTCGACCCGTCATTTACAAGAGCAATGTTTGATAAAATCAATTTGGAATTAGAAAAAGCAATTACCGCAACAGGCAACCAACCTGTGATATTATGTTCTTCACCAATAAGATTGTTATTTAGAAAATTAGTTGAAAGAACGTATCCACAAATAGCAATTATGTCTTATAATGAAATAAGTCCTAGCGTTAAAGTTAAATCAGTCGGAGTTGTAAAAATTTAAAATAAGAGGGAAGTAAAATGAGAGAATTAATAAAAAAAGAACAACTTGTTACCATAATTCCACAAGACTTTAAAAACACAAACAAAGGTAAAGTCTTAGATGTAGATATGCAAGGCTTTAGAATGGAACTAAAATACAAACCTGAAGGACTTATAAAAAACCACATTTGCGATTTTTATTCAATGACTGATAACGGATATTTGTACTTTGAATCTTATATTGAAAATCTTGAAAACAATGTAATTACTATCGCTAATCCGGTAAAACACAGATTTTTACAACGTCGTAAATTTACTCGTATCAAATTTATCAAGGATTTAGAACTTACTTTTGATACTATAAAACATCAAATCAGAACTCTTGATATTTCAGCAGGTGGGATGAAAATTCAAACAGCTGAAAATATTGATATGGAAAAAGAATATAAAGTTTCATTGGATTTAGGTCATGAACAAAAAATCAATTGCAAATATCAATTAATCAGAGTTGAAAAAGGCAACAACGGATTATATACAATTTCCGGCAGATTTACTAACCTTTCAAACATTGATAAAATGACTCTTGTTCAATTCTGTATGAAAAAAGATATGGAGAATTTAAATAAATAATGTACTATACAGAAAATGTTCGCAATTTTTTCGTTGTTATAACGATTTTAGTCATCGGCACTATTTCTATAATTAAAATAGGCGCTATCGATGCTCATTCAGTCTTTACAACAGCCCTAATTTTAATACCGGCAACTATAGTTATGGGATATTTAGGACAAAAAATCGGAGAAATCATTGATAATCCTAAAAACAGAGCTGACGCAGACTATAAAATTGCGGTCTTAAATGCATTGAAAAAAATGGATAAATCAATGACAATGCAAGAATTGAACGAAAAACTAACAAAAACCGTTGCAGAACCGGATGCAACAAGCGCAGATAATGACGACGATTTAGATGTATAAATAAGGGATTCTATGCAAAATAATTTTGGAATAGACGAAACTTGGATTAGGGCAGGCTTAGACATTAATTTAATAAAAAACATTATGGACATAATCGCTGATAAACGATTAAAAACACCCATCCTACCGGCTCAAGAAGATGTATTAAATGCTATCAAATTAACGAGTTTAGACAATGCAAAAGTTTTAATTATAGGTCAAGACCCTTACCCGAGCTCTGAACATGCGCACGGATTGGCTTTTTCGAGTTTATCAACCAAAACACCGGCTTCATTAAAAAACATTTTTAAAAAATTAAAAGAAGATTTCCCTGAAAAAGAGTTTAAATCAAACACACTGACCAACTGGGGCAAACAAGGTGTTATTTTATTAAACACTGCGTTAACATTTGAGGGAAAAGATTCAAAACTTTTAAAAGAACATACTGCGCTTTGGGAACCTGTAATTAAAAATATTTTTGACGTTCTTATTAAAAGGAATAAAACACTTGTAGTTATGAGATGGGGAAATTATGCTCAAAAAGTAGGTGAATGTTTCAACGATAAACCTAATATTTACCCTCTTGATACAACACACCCTTCACCTTTTTCTGCCCGAAACGGATTTTTGACTTGCAATCATTTTCAAAAATGTAATGAGATACTGGGGAACAACTCTATTGATTGGTCAACTTAAACAAAACACCTTCCACTTTTTGAGATAAGTTCTCAATAGTTGCAACATTCTCTATAACATAATCAGCTCTTTGCTTTTTGATTTCATCCGGCATTTGAGCCTTGATCCTACTTAACGCTTCCTCATAAGACAAATTATTACGTTTTATCAGTCTATTTATGCGAACTTCTTCCGGTGTATAAATATACAAAATTTTATCAAACATTTTATCAAAACCGGATTCAAAAAGCTGAGGCACTGATATAAAAACTATTTCAACTTCATGATTAAAAATTTCTTCTATTTCTTTTTTTACTAACGGATGAATTATTGATTCCAATTTTTTCAATTTTTCTTTGTCAGCAAAAACAATTTGCGCAAGCTCTTTTCTGTCGGTAGTCCCAAAATAAGATTCAACGTCTTTGTTATTAACTAATATACTATGCGCTATTTTGTCAGTGTCATAGACAGAATAACCTTTTTTAATAAGTATATTTTCTACAGTGGACTTTCCTGAAGCTATATTACCGACAATTGCAACTTTAAGCATTAGCAGACCTTTTTATTTTAGCGATATAGCTCATTAATTCTTTTACATGCTTTGGTTTCATCGGCTTAATTTGACCTTTTTTGATTCCGTCTAAAGTCACTGTGCCGTGTTGTACACGCTTAAGAGAAACCACTTCAAACCCCAGAGATGCAAACATTTTTCTGATTTGACGATTTATTCCTTGATGTAAAGTAACCTGAACTGTTGAAGACTTATTTGTTAACTCAATAGGAAATACTTGAGCATAAGCAACTTTTTTCTCACCGGTATCCGTTTCAATTTCTATACCGTTATACATTTTTTCACCGTCTTCCGGAGTTAATTTACCGTTTATATTAACCAAATAAACCTTTGGAATCTTAATTGACGGATGGGTCATTTCATTTATTAATTCACCGTCATTAGTCATTATTATTAATCCGGTTGAATCTTTATCAAGCCTTCCTACCGGTTTCAATTTTCTTAACTCGGGAGGTATAATATCATAAATTGTTTTACGACCTTTTTCATCATCAGCAGTCGTGATGTATCCAGCTGGTTTATAAAACCTGTAATACTCCAATTTAAGAGGTTTGATAAGTTTACCTTCGACAGAAACTTTATCTTTTGGCCCTACTTGAAATCCGAGCTCCTTAACGATTCTGCCATTAACAACAACATCACCATTTTCTATATATTCGTCAGCTTTTCTTCTTGAACAAAGCCCTGAAGATGCTATAAATTTGTTTAATCTTTGCATTATTCCATCGCCTCTTCAAGTTTTACTTTAAGTTGTTCCGGAATTCTTCTGTAAAGCTTACCTTGATTATTAACAGCCACCACATCAAAATCCGCAAGAATATAAGTCATACCTGTTTCTTTATTCTTAATTGATTGAGAAAAAGTAACACAAAGCGGTGTTAACTTTGATATCCAAGTTTCTACAATCAACACGTCATTAAGCTTGGCTGAGGCTTTAAATTTAACATTCATATTAGCTACAGGTAAAGCAATATCTTGTTTCACTAATTCCGCCAAATTGAATCCCAATTCTTCACTAAAATCACAACGACCCTTTTCAAGCCATCTCAAATACGCACCATGCCAGACTACACCGTAAGCATCAGTATCTGCGTAATAAATTTTTTGTATAAATTCGTTTCTCATAATAAAATTATTTTATCATATAATATTTATTGGGAGGAGTTTGTTATGAAATTTTTACATACAATGATTAGAGTTAAAGACATTGATGCGTCTTTAAAATTTTACACAGAAGTCTTAGATATGGAATTAGACCATAAAAAAAGATTAGATGACTGTTGGCTTTATTTTTTAAATGATAAAGAAAAAACTTGCCAAATAGAACTAACATACAATGACGAAACCCCAAAAGAAGGATATCAAATCGGTACAGGATTCGGACATTTTGCATTCGCTGTGGAATCTCTTGATGAATTTACTTCAAAAATCAAAAAACTTGGGTATGATTACCTATATCCGCCTTTTGATTTGAACGGAAAAGGAACAAAAATAGCTTTTGTTAAAGACCCTGACGGTTATGAAATAGAACTAATCGAAAAAGTTGTCTGGTAAATTAATACATAAAAAAAGAGCTGAAAATTAAAATTTCAGCTCTTTTTAGATAATGAATTATGTTTATACAATATATTTCAATAAAACATAACCTGTACAAAGCGCAAGGGATATCAATGTAACAACAGCCCCGTATTTTAAATACTCCATAAATTTAATAGGATGACCTGCTGCCGCAGAAGATTCAGATACAATAACATTTGCAGCAGCACCTATTATTGTCAGGTTTCCACCTAAACAAGCCCCAAGAGAAAGTGCCCACCATAAAGGATAAGCAAAATCCATACCTTGAGTTGATGTAATTTCAGCAATCATTGGAGCCATAGTAGCAGTATATGGAATATTATCAATAATACCTGATAAAATACCGGAGCCCCAAAGAATTACCATTGAAGCAATAGCTTGTGAACCATGGGTAATATCCAACAACCATTTTGCCATTAACTCAATACCACCGGCTGCCTCAAATCCACCGATAATAATAAACAAACCGATAAAGAAGAAAATTGTATTCCATTCAACATCATGTAAGATTTCATGAGGTTTTTCAAATAATAATAAAACTGAAGCTCCGGCCATAGCACATACACAAGTTTGAATATGTGTAATATCGTGAGTAACAAAACCAAGAATTACTAAAAATAACACTAATAATGAACGAATCATTAAAGCTTTATCTGTAATTGTTTTGCTATTATCCATCGAAGCAACTTTTGCCATATTTTCTTCTGTTGCGTGTAAGTATTTTCTGAACCAAAATACCATAATAGCAATAACAGCTACTAATATTATCGCCACAATTAAAGTTAACTCATTAATAAAGTCCATAAATGAAAAACCTGCAGCACTGCCGATAATAATATTTGGAGGGTCGCCAATTAAAGTTGCGGTTCCGCCAATATTAGAAGCTAGAATTTCTGTAATCAGAAACGGTACAGGATTGATTTCTAATTCTTTT
>JAFQNY010000084.1 GCA_017395765.1 bacterium | reverse complement strand
CCGTCGTTTCTATTATTTGGAACAAGTTTTGTAATTACATCAGTGTCAGGATAGATATTTTTACCTTTAGAATCAACGTCATATACCAACCTTATTTTTACACCTCGGTTAATAGCTTTTTGAATAGCCTCTTCAATTTCATATACTCCGGAATAACCATAAATAGCCATATCAATAGAACTTTTTGCATTATTTATATTATCCAAAATTTCTTTACATACAGAAGACGAACACGACCTGAAAGGTTTTAAATTGCTTGTTGAATCAGCAAAAACAATTTTAATCTCACCGTATTCATAAATTGGATTTTTAACTTTGGGATTAGAATTTTTCACTCCGGATTTAGGTAAATGATTTTTGCGAATAACTATAAAATTCTTTAATGCACGAACCTCAGGGTCACTCGGATTGTAAACCTTATCCGTATCTAAATCATAAACTTTATAATTTCCCATTCTGACACTTTTTATTTTTCTAAAAAACAAATTTTCAACATACGGCTTAGAATTTACAAAACAAAATCCGGAATGTAAGAACTTTTCACGATAACTATGTTTGTTATATATTAAATCAACATTATTTTTTAAATAAACCTTTCTGTTTTTCATCAAACTATCTGCCCATTGCAATGACAAATTTCCAAGAATAAAAGCTTCTTCCTCCGAGATATTATTTTGTTTTGCGAGATTTGAATTATGTACGGTAAAAGTATTGTCAAAAGATTCTAAACCATCAAGAAAAATTTCCATGTCTTCAATAAGAAAATGCACGGGAGATTTTACTTCCGAAACTTTGTATTCTTTGTCATAAGGAACAAAAAATACAACCAAAAAGAGAAACAAAAGCGTGATGACAACAAAGCTAAGAATCTTTTTCAACATAATTTGTTATCTCGTAACCCAAACTTTCTATTTTCTCTTTCAACTTTTTATTTTTAGTTAATAAAAACTCTTCAAAATAATTATTCACGGTTCCGTCATCATACCTGCAAGGATGAATAATACTTTCAACGGTTACACTGTTATACTTAATAACATAAAGCCCGTAAGCAACACTCAAAGCATCCATCATAGATGTATATCCGATACCGATAATGTAATCATTCGTTTTTAATTCGTATTTATGAACAATATTTTCATTTACAACCGTAAAAATATTAAACAATGCTATTTTAAACAAATTCGATATATACCTGAACCCTAAATGTTTTCTTACATCAGGAACAAAATAAAATTTTTCAAAGTGAGTCCGAACCTGCTTAATCCCGTACTCTTTAGCCAAACGACAAACAATGTCAAAAATTTTTGGAATAGTGTGAATGTGGTTGTGCGAATCAATATGAAAAACTTTTGTCTTGGACATAACTTTTTCAATTTGACGTCTAAATTCTCGCTCAACCTGTTCTAAAAATTCTGTTTCCTTAGGATTATACGATTTTATTAACAATTGAAGATATGAATTGTTAAACTCCCCGTTTTCATTAGTCAATGTACTCAAATCCTGACACAAAGAAACTCCGTCTGTTAGATTTAAATGAATCCCGACACCCAAATCCGGACAAACACTCAGAACATTGTTTAAAGCATCCTCAAAACTCTCTCCGTTAGCAACCAGACTTACACTTTTTAAAATTCCGGAATTATAACCTTCCAAAACAGCTCTGTTCAAAGCCTTTGACATTCCGAAATCATCAGCATTTAAGATAAATTTTTTGGTCAAATTTATAACCTCTCAAATCCGGATATCTTCAATTTTATTATCCAATAAATAATCAATAAAATAAATTTTTGTAACATTACTTTACATAAATAGCAATTTTTTTGAAAAAAAATACTTTATAAATATATATAGGGAAAATTTAGGAGTTCACATTATGGCTATTGGTGCAAGAGATTACATTGATCAATTATTAGTAAAAAAATACGCAGACGAAAAAGTTGATAACCACGATGCAATCGAATCAATGATTGATCCGAATAAAATGTTAGAAGCGATGAACGATGTTGCAATGATTCAAAGAAACATGTTCACACTTTCACAAAAACTCCAACGTACTTGTTATGCAATAAATGCAAAAAGTGCAAGGTATAAAAAAGCTTCAGGTGACCAAATATAAAAAAAGAGGAACTTCAAAGTTCCTCTTTTTTTTATGTAAATAAATTTTATTAACATTTTTGGCTTAGTTTTTACCGCAACAATGTTTATATTTTTTCCCGCTACCGCAAGGACAAGGTTCATTTCTTCCGACTTTTTCGGTAACAACTTGTTCTTCTTTTGGAGTTGAAATCACCTCAAAAACATCGGAAAAAGCATTAGAACAATACAAAACAGTTGCAGAAGAATACAATTTATTATCCAAATACTCAGATTTATATTCCTTTAACAACTCTTCTAACGTATATTCTTTTTCAAGATTTTCATTAATAACCTGCATGAAGTTTTTGTACTGAGATGCAATACGCTCAATTATAGAATCCGGAATTGAATCATTAATCAAGAAATATTGAATACAATCTTTTGCGTTTTCAACTTCAACCCCTTCAAAGATTTTTGTAAAAGTTTCATAAAAAGGAATCGCATAGAGCCCTTTTTCTTTATCAAAAATAACTGCAACGTCATATTCTTCAGAGTGCGAAGCAAATCCGCCAAGAGAATTTTCTAAAAAGTTTGAATAATTATTATCCAGTTCTTTTACATGAAAGAATTTCGGGGCAATATTTTCAGAACCTTTGCCGGACAAATCAATTTCTTCATCTTCGTTAAAAGCTCCTATAATTTCATCAGCATATTTATTTGTTGTTAAAATTATATCTTTTTCGAATGTTTTTATGAATTTGTCATACATTTCAGAAACAACTGATTTGATTTCATTTTCTTTTTCTTCGTTATCTAAATATAAAAGCTTAGGGTTTTGAACCAATTTCATAACCGCATATCTCATGGCATCATTTTTTTGAGAATGAGAAAGAACATTGGAAATCTCAATTACATAATATTCTCCTCTCAATTCAAATATTCTGGCTACAATATATTGACCGGAATAAATACCTCTAAAATTAGACATTTTTGTAAGT
>JAFQNY010000083.1 GCA_017395765.1 bacterium | reverse complement strand
TTTTTTAGGAGGTTTTAAATAAAAAAGAGGTTCAAATGACAAAAATCAATCCTATCATAAATCACATTAAAACAGGTGCAATTTCACCTAAAGTTACACATAAACTTGCTAAAAAATTTTTAACATCTCCTATAATAAAAACTGCGCCTTTAGTAGCAGGAGCTATAGGTATTACAATAAACTCTTTACTAAAAGATTTTAATAAAACCGTAGAAGAAGAAAATTATTTCCAACTAAAAGTAAATCCAAAAACAAATCGGCCTTTCGAACCGGATATTTTCCAAAAAGCTGCCGGAATAAATTTGTTTTTAGGTAACGATGTTTTGGTTACAGCTCCGACCGGAACTGGAAAAACTGCAATTGCAGAATATGTTATAACTAAAAACTTAAAAGATGGAAAAAGAACCTTTTATACTACACCGTTAAAAGCATTAAGCAACGAAAAATTTTTAGATTTTTCAAGACGTTACGGAGAAGAAAATGTTGGGCTTATTACAGGTGATACAAAAGTTAATACAGATGCTCCGATAATTATAATGACAACTGAAGTTTACCGGAATATGGCTGTTTCAGACAAACTGAATTTCGATATAGAAACAGATGAAAAAAAGGGCATTCCGGAAGGTGTAAAAACAGTAATATTCGACGAATTACAATATTTAGGAGACATCGACCGAGGCGGGATTTGGGAACAATCTATAATGTTTACTCCAAAAGATATTCAAATACTTTCTTTATCAGCAACAATCGGTAATAATGAAGAAATTAATGATTGGATTGCTTCAACAAGAAACAGAAAAGGTATTGCAGTTACTCCTGACAGAAATTATAAACCTAATTTAAACAAAGCAACAGAAACTGTTTTAATAAACGTACCGTCAGAAAACAGACATGTCCCTTTAACCTTCCATTTAGAACATGCCGCTGCAGAAATCAAAGTTCCGAGGGGAGGTTCTAAAAAAGAAAAATTAAAAGCAAAAAAAGAAGGAGCCAGAATCTCTCAATCAATATATGCAAAACCGAGAGATGAAGCTTTCAAACTTTTAACAAGAAAACTAAACCAAGAAGGGAAAATACCTGCCATCTATTTTGTGTTCAGTAAAAAAGATTGCAGACATTTGCTCAAATACCTTTCTACCGAAGCTGATATATTAACAACAGAAGCTGAACAAAAAGAAATTGAAGAAATTGTTCAACAATATAAAAATAACAAAATATATTTAGGCGAGCGTTTTGATTTTGAAGCCTTAAAAAAAGGCTACGCAATTCATAATGCAGGACTATTACCTTCACAAAAACGATTAGTCGAAGAATTATTCCAAAAGAAATTGGTAAAAGTTGTTTTAGCCACAGAAACTCTTTCTGCCGGAATAAATATGCCTGCTAAAACAACGATTATTTCTTCTCCAAGAAAACCGTCATCAACATCTGACGGCGGGCAAGACAAAAAAAGAAATCTTAGCGCCAATGAGTTTCATCAAATGGCAGGCAGAGCCGGAAGAAGAGGTATTGATACCGAAGGTCATTGTTATTATTTAAGCTGTAACAAGGAACAAACTCTACTTTATGATAACCTTGTAAAATCTACTTCAAACCCTTTGGAAAGCAATTTGAACCTTGATTATTCCTTCGTGTCTAATTATATGGCAGAATTTTCTGATTTAAGAGAATTAGAATATATCTTATCAAAATCTCTATACACATACGACCCAAACGGAAATTATAATCCTGAAAAATTAAATGCCCTTATAAATCAATTTAATATAAAGAAAAATCTGTTATTATCAGAAGGTTTTATTACTCCGGACGGTCATTTAACGACGAAAGGTCAACTCATTAAACACCTCAATGGATATGAGCAAATTCCGATAATAAACGTATTGGCAGATATGAAATTAGATTCTTTATCTTCTGCGCAAGTTGCAGGTATCATAGGGGGATTAGCTAATCTTGAATACTCAGAAAAAGAAGATTTACCTCAAAAACCGTTTGAGTTAAGATCAACAAATACCCAAGAATTTAAAGACAAAGCTTTAGAAGTTTCTGAAATGGTATCAGAATATAGCTCAAAAACTGCTGATTTGCACGAAAACCAAGAAGTTAAAATTAGCTCCAAAGTTATTGATCACTTATACATGTGGGCAAAATTAAACGCAAAACATCCAAACGGAAGACGTAACTGGAAAGAATTAAATAACGGTTTATTTAAAAATTCTATAAAGGACGAAGGAAGCCTGTTTAAAGAAATTACAATGACATCTGATTTGCTTAAACAGCTTATTGAAGTTGCAAAAGCCGGAAAACTGTACTCTGAAACAGAAGAAGAACAAAAACATTATGAAACTCTTTGTGATAAGTTTGAGGAAGCGTTAAGTTACATACAACAAGAACCTATAACAGAAACCTTTCAATAAACATACCCGCAATAAGCCCTGATAAAAAAACTAAATATTTAGCTTATAGCCTCCGCCGTAAATAGTTTCAATATATTTTTTATCACCGGAAATTTTGTCTATTTTTGAACGCAAGTGCCTAATATGAACTCTTATTGTTTCAACACTGTCATCAGGTTCATAACCCCAAACTTCTTTTAACAATTTTTGCGCAGATACCATATTTCCGTGGTTTTGAAACAACAAATTGAAAATATCAAACTCAATAGGTGTTAACTTCTGAACTTTATCATTAATTTGTACACTATAAGATTCCGGAAGCAATGTCACTTCTTTATAAGTTAATAAATCCCTCATAGCTATTGTTTTTGAAATTTTTCCTGAACGCTTTAACAAAGCTCTGACACGCACAATCAATTCGTCAATTTCAAAAGGCTTTGTTAAATAATCATCAACTCCGATATTGAAACCGTTTACTTTATCATTTAATTGAGACAATGCTGTTAACATAAGTATTGGTGTTTCAGCTATACTTTCAGATTGACGAATTCGCTGAGCAACCGTAAATCCGTCAACTTCCGGCATCATAACATCAAGAACAACCAAATCAGGAAGCTCCTGTTTTACCAAAGCAAAACCTTCCGTTCCGTTATAGGATTGTTTAACCTCATACCCTTGTAATTCCAGATTTACTTTTATTAACTCATTAATTGCAACATCATCATCAATAACCAGAATCCTAGCCATTTGTTAAAACCTCGTCGTAAGAATTTTCTTTTTCCTCTATTAATAATGTTGACTCAGATTCTTCCATTAAAACTGCAGGAATATCCTTATTTGTATTAATTCCAAAATCTTTTAAAGCATTTACCTGAGAAAACAAACTTGGTTTATTTCTGTTACCACGTTGAAATCTATTGATTGTAGTTGTTAATTTTGAAGAAACATCATTCATTCGTTTCTGTACATCAATTAAGTCGTCACAGAATTGAACAAATGTCTCATAAAGATTTGTACCGGCAGTTACTATTTGGCGGACACTTTCAACTTGTTTCTGCTGAGCCAACAATTGATTTACAAGCCTTATTGTAGTTAAAAGAGATGCTGTACCGACAATTATTATATTTGAATTATAAGCCTGTTTAATCAAATCAGTATCTTCGTATATTAAATTAACAGATGATTCAATCGGCATATACATAAGAACAAAATCAGGTTGAAATAAATCTCCTGCACTTTGATAATTTTTATTCGCTAAATCAACGATACGTTTTTTAACCTCAGTCTTAAAGTCGTTCAGTTTAGCAGAGTCTTCAACATACTCCAAGTAACTTGTTAAAGTCACTTTTGAATCAATAATCAAATGCCTGTCATTAGGTA
>JAFQNY010000082.1 GCA_017395765.1 bacterium | reverse complement strand
TGGACTTATTGGCAGAAATTGACGAGATTGCCTATGCAGACAATGAAAACAGAAGTGTTTTTATTGTTGATGCGTGCAGAAAAGAGGTTGCAAAAAGAAAACAGCAACAACAAACAAAGTAGGAAAAGAGATTGGAGTTTAAAAAAGATGAGCAAAATTATTGAGTTTCCAAAAGTGAACAAGGTTGAAAAAGTTTCAATTATCCCAAGAGTATTTACGAATTTGTTTGAAGCATACAAACAAAAACAACACGACATCAGAAAGAAAAAAATTCAATTCCTTGAACAACAAGCGTTCCAATATTTTTATGATGTGCAGGAAGTTTCTGTTCCGAAGGTTAAAAAGAACGAAATTGATTTACCATATTTCGTTCAAGAAATCCAAGCAGAAAAAAGAAGACGTGAGATTGCACAAGACAATGCAAGTCGTGTGATGTTGCAAGTTATCCGTGATAACAGAATCAATGAATGTTATTCAAAAAGAGTTAAACAGTTAAGAGAAATTGCGAAACAAACAAGAATGATACAAGGAAAATAATTTATGGAAAATTACGGCAACGAAAATGATTATAAAACCACTAAACAAAGACGTTGGACACAATCAGCAGTTGAGTGTTATTTAATCGGTTGCACTTGTTCAAAATGTTATCTTTATCCGATTTTAAAAGACAAGTGCAAAATGAAAAACGCTGTCATTGAACTTGTTCGCCAATTCGGAAAACCACAGGTGAGAAATGAAAGAAGATAAAATTATCGAACCATTCTTTTCGCACGATATAGGTTCACGCCAAGACAGTGCAATAATAAGACTTCTTATCAAGTTAGGTTGGGAAGGTTACGGCTTGTTTTGGGCAATTGTTGAACATATGCACAAGAATCCTTTTGCAGTAGAAGACGAAAATTTAATCGCATACGAACTTCGTGTTGAAGAAGAAAAAATACATCAAATAATGAATGACTTCGGATTGTTCCGTGTTGAAGAAGGCTTTTATATTTCAGATAGAATTTTAAGGAATCTGAATTATGTTGAACAAAAGAACGAAGACAAAAAGCAGGCCGCGAACGTTCGTTGGTTGTTGTCTTCATTCAATAAAGCATACATTGAATTTTTCAATGAAGAACCAATACTTTCGACACAAGAAATTGAAGCACTTAAAAAATATAACGAAAAGATTCCTAACTTACGCGAAAAGATGCGTGATATTATTTACACGCTTAAAAGCATTAAATTTGATACCAATATAAATTTCAAACCTTGTGCAAATTGGTTGTTAAAAGATAACAATTTAGGCCGTTTGTTGAATAGTGAATTTGGCCCACTTAAACACAAGAAGACAGAAAAAGAACTACGCGAAGAACAACGCAGACAACGCGAAGCTGAACAAAAACGAAATGAGCCAACTGAATTTGATTTGAAAATGCAAGCAATCAGTTCACGCGAAGAAGCGTTAGCGTTTATATTCGACCATTACAAAGATAAAACTTTATTATTTGCAAGAAATAGAGCAATGGTTGTTCCGACACTACGTCCAATTATGGAACGTTACGGAATTGTTGATGATGATTTGAGGAGTTTAGAAAGAAAAGAATCATCAGAAGGAGTGTGTTAATGCGTAAGAAAAAGAAAAAATTTGTTTCAAAGTATGAAAATGATGCCGTGTTGGTGCGTTCAAAAATTTTAAAAATCGAATTGCAGAATCAAGAAATCAACGGCAAATTAAAAACAGTTTTTTATTGCGAAAGTAAAGCTATTCCGGAAGGAAGAATGTGCGTGCAATGGGGAAGAACAAACATACAAGTCGGTGATGAGTTTGAAGCAAAAGGACGACTAACGCCGGAAGGAACTTTTATTGTTTGGTCTTTGATGTTTCGCAGAAGGGAACAAAATGCAAGTTAAAAGGCAAAAGAAATGCAAGAAGAAATATTTCCAAGTTGGCGTGAGTTCAACAATAAATTCCCAACAAAATTATATGTCTGTTCAAATTGTAATGAATTGCTAACTGATAAATATACTTGCCGGAAATGTGGTTGGCGTGCAGACGGACTATTTCAAACAATGGGAAACGGCTATAAATACACTATTCAAAGCGAAGGTCTAACAGAAGAAATATTTAAACCGATAGAATTATTCAAAAAAGAAAGCGAGGATTAAAAGAATGGCAAAATTAAAACTTAATGAAATGACACAAGAACAGCTTGAAAGTTACGAAAAACAACTTGAACAAGAAATTGATTCATTGACAAAAGTTGTTGAAGCGAGCAATACAACAGTATTTGATATTCTGATTAACGAAGTTAAGGAAGAAATGAAAAACAATATTGCAGAAGAAGAATGGAAGGTTCTCAAAGAAAATCAAAAGAAAATTGAATCATATCGCAGTATTGAAAAAGCGTTACAGAACCAAGAAGACTTACTTGAAAAGAAAGAAGAAGAACTTGTAAACGTTCAAGATGCTTTGAAAAATTATCAAACTCACTTATTTGATAATCAACCGGAAGAAGAACAAGCTGTTGATACCGGATTTACTTTTGGAAATTGTGGCCAACCAATTAACGTTGGCGATATTTATAAATCAAGAAATTCTGATGCAGTCGGGAATATTCCTTATTACATAATCAAAAAATCTGCTGAACTTGAAGGAAGTTTTGCAATTGCAAGTAATATGTTTGAAGGTGAACGCCTGCTTCAATATCCGGCCAATAAAGAATTATTAAATGAAACTTCTTATGTTGGAAATATTTATATTGAAGACGACTGTTATCAAGATGCGATTGAAGCACTGCAATATTTTGCAGATAACCAAGAAGAAAATTCAGAATCCGATTCTGAAACAGAGGAAGACAAAGAATAGTTGAATGATTGCAGGGTTAAACTATCCCTAACCCTGCTTTTTTTGAAAGGTGGAAAAATGACAGCATTAAGAATTATTGAAAAAGGCGAAACAAAAAATATGATAAGTTTTCAAGAGTGTTATTCCGGATTGAATGTTTGCTTAATGAAAAGTGAATTTATCCTTGCTTTTGAACGCTTTCAGATATGGCGTAAGAATAATTTCGCTGATAATTTCACTTCGCACGTGTTCCGGTTGTTGTGCAAAGCTGACGACAACAACAAATTAAAAATCTTTGTTGGATTCCCTGCTGAAACTTCAATTTATTTATTGTGGTATTTGTCGGATTCGGAAGAAAAGTTTTTTGAAAAATGGTCAAAAATAGAAATCAAAGAACCGGAAGTGGAGTTGGAAAATGGCAACGAGAATTGAAAAGATTTATAAAACAAATTCACTTGTTCTTCTGAACGATATTCTGAATTTAATCAAAGAATACGCAGAAAAGAATCCAAAGATGACAAAAAGAGAAAGTGAATTTTGCAGGGAAATTGTCAAGATCATAGACAAATTTTTAAAGAAAAACAACGTGTCAGATGCAGAACTACGGAACGCCGTAGAGAAAGGAAAATAAAAATGAGAGTATTAGAAATCGGAACAAGGAACTATACAGAAGTTATTGAGATTGAAAAAGAAAAATCCGGCGTTGGTAGTCTTTACGAAATCGGAACTGTTCCTGCTGACGGTTCAAGAGAAGTTTTTGCGTGCATCAGATTTCAAAGAAATCCTGTTAAGGAAGCAGGCGTGAATGGTTGTCATAACGAAGACTTGATTGCAATTGTAATTGATAGATTGCAGGCTTTTCAATCCGGCCAATTCAATTGCAGGGAAAACGCTATTGCCATAACAAAATTGGAAGAAGCTCTTATGTGGTTAAACAAGAGAACTTCTGACCGTATTGCACGTGGCGTTGAAGGAACAAGTGAAGTTTAAGGACGGTGCAAAATGAGTATTTTTGATGCAATAGGCGAATTGGTAACAATGCCGATAAGATGTGCCGGCGAACTTGTAAACGACTTAACCGATAACGGCGAAGACGAGATGAGCCAACTAACAGCTATTGCGACTTTCGGTTTAAGTAGTGTTGCACGTGGCGTTGTAAAAACAGTTCAAAAAGCGAATGACAAATTAGATTAAGAAAGGAAAATAAAATGTTTTTTTTATTAGACAAAATTGCGAAAGACAAATTAGTTGAACAATTACTTCCAAAATTA
>JAFQNY010000081.1 GCA_017395765.1 bacterium | reverse complement strand
TTCAGGAGTAGCTTCTTCTACGGTATATTCTTTGTTTTTAAATGTTATTTTAGAGCCTGCACTTTTTGCGCTGGATAAAAATTTTATAGAATTAAAATCAATATTTAATCCTTCAGTAATCTTTGTTATTTCTCTGCCAACAACTCCTGTTGCGCCTAATATTGCTATGTTTGGTTTTTTCAACGTTTTATCCCTTTCGTCTAGTTCATAATATTATCTAATCCATAAATAAACTCATTGTTTTCAGCTACATATCTTGTTGCTAAAAGAACTCCGGCCATATAACATTCTCTGTTCATGGAATCGTGTCTGATACTCATAATTTGACCGCTTGCACCAAACAACACTTCTTGAGATGCAATATAACCCGGCATTCTGATTGAATGAATATGAATATTGTTGTATGATGTTCCGCCTCTTGAGCCGGCTATTGTTTCAGTTTCAATACAATTACCTTTTGTGAAATCTTCATTTGATTCTGACATTAATTGTGCTGTTTTAATAGCAGTTCCAGACGGAGCATCTTTCTTTTGGTTGTGATGAAGTTCAATGATTTCTGCATTATCAAAATACTTTGATGCCATTTGTGCAAATTTCATCATCAAAACGGCACCTGTTGAAAAATTTGGAGCAATAAGACAAGAAACAGAATTTTCTTGGCTTAATTTTTTTAGATTTGAAATTTGTTCATCAGTTAATCCTGTTGTACCTATAACAATTTTGATCCCATTATTTAAACAAAATAAGGCGTTTTCATAGATTGAAGCCGGTTGTGTAAAATCAATTAATACATCAATGACTTGAGCCTCTTTTGCTTCTTTTATTGATTCAAACTCCCCGTTAATAATATCTATTTTTGCTACAAGCTCCATGTCATTAGCTGAATTAACAGCTTTAACAACTTCTTGTCCCATTTTGCCGTTAGCACCACATACTGCTACTTTTATCATTTAAATCTCTCCCAAGAATTATTAAACTCTTAACATTTCAATCTAAATTATACATCAAAGAAAAATGAGAATATACAATACTTTTAGCGTTTTTATGTAAAGTTTTGTTAATTTATGTAACAATATTGATATATAAGCGTTATAAAAAATATATATGTGGCATTACGTTAGTATAATCTCTTTTCTTTATTTTCTCCTCCACTCCTTTATCTAACGAGAGTTAACGCCGCAAAGATGCGGCTTTTTCCTTATTTATTATAAAAAAAATGTAAATTTTTGTAACAAAATATTTAAATCTATTAAAGTTTTACAAAAAATTGCCGTAATAAATATTAAAGAATAAAATATCGGAGGGATTATGCCAATCAATATAGATTCTGAAATGCAATGTCGTCGTGCGTATATTAGTTATTTAGAACGTAGAGAGTGCAGCGGTATTTCCGAAGAGGAATTCATTCAAATAAAAACTCGTTATTCTGATAAGCTTAGTGAGTGGTTATCTATGCCGTCAGATGATGTTAATGAGTATGCATTTGGGGATGAAGATTTCGAAAGATTTAATGCCAGAGGCAGAGATGCCGCTGAAAATATTGCAGATTATGACGGTAGTGCAATAGGTAATACTGCACAAGCTTCAACTAATGCGGTTACAGCAACCGGTAATGTTATTTGGACGGGTTCAACAGGTGGAGTAAAGGCTTTAGAGCAAGCTGGATCAGATATTGCTGGAGGAATTAAAAATGCTCTTGGTATTGGTAAGAAAAAGACACCTCCTGTTGACGTACCTGATGTAGGTCATGTTAAAGTTTCTACAGAAGGTTTAACCGGAGATAAGTTAGCAGCAGCTGAGATGGCAAATCGCGCTCAAGATGCCGCTGCTGCAGATGCTGCAGCTGCGGCTCAGAAAGCTGCAGATAAACAAGCTACTACAGCTTATGTACAAGCAGGTATTGCAGTCGCTCAAGCAGCTTATTATTGGATAGATAGACCAAACCAAGAAGAAAAGGCTGCTTGTGATGAGTTATTGAATCAAATGGCAAATAATGAAATGGCTTTGAATGATCAGAGCGGTGTTCTTAAAGTCCTTCAAGAAGATATTATGTTGAAATCTCAAGAAACTGCGGATGCTAATGCAAAAGCTAACGATGACATTAAATTTGCACGTAGTAATCAATTCTTATATCAATCAACAATCAACAGATTGGAAGCGAAAAAATCTGCAGGTCAAGAACTAACAATAGAAGAAAAGAATACCTTAACTACGTATAAGGGCTATGTCAGGGCGGAAGAAGGTAATGTAACACAAATTGCCGATGAAATTACTGCTTTTACAAAAGATAGTATAATAACTACTGATGAAATGGCAGGAGACTATGACGATGTTGCCGGAACTATTGCTGAAGTTCAGGGTGTTGTTGACTATGCTGCATCAATTGATAAAGCCGCTCAAGCCAGTGCTTATATGGAAGCGGTAGGACAAGGTCTTAATGCCGCATCAGGTGCAATGGCTGCTGCTAAATTGTTTATGACTTCCGGAGGTATAAACTGGGTTAATATAGCAATGGGCGTTGCTGCTTCAGCTGCAAGTGTTTCAAGTATTGCAGCAGGTGCGGAACAAGTTCTTTGGGCAGGGCAAATCGGTAACGAAATTTCAGCCAGAGAAACTGTCGGTGACTACAATGATGAAGTTTTTACTGAATACGAGGCTGGTGTAGCAAATTATAGCGCAGTTAAAGAAGAACTTATAAAATATGAAACGGATACTTAAAACATTAAATAAACACAAAGCGGGGGAGAAAACTTTCTCCCCCGCTTTATTATTTTAAATGCTAGTTGTCAACTTTTTTTAGTGTCGGAAATGCGATTACGTCTCTTATGGTTTGAGAATTAGTTAATAACATAACTAATCTGTCTATTCCCATTCCCATACCTCCGGTAGGAGCTAATCCATATTCAAGAGCATTAATGTAATCTTCGTCTATTTCCATAGCTTCTTCATCACCGTTAGCTTTAGCCAATGCTTGTGCTTCAAATCTATGACGTTGATCAATAGGGTCGGTTAATTCAGAGAATGCGTTAGCAATTTCCCATCCGTTAACTCGAGTTTCAAAGCGTTCTGTTAATCTGTCATTGTCTCTGTGAACTTTTGCAAGAGGTGAGATTTCACGAGGATAGTCAATGATATGAATAGGTTGAATCATATTTGGCTCAACTTTTTCCTCGAACACTGCTTCAATGATTTGTCCCCAGTTCATTTCTTCATCGACTTCAACATGCATTGTCTTAGCGGTTTGGAAAGCTTCTTTTGCTGTAAAGAATTCTCCAAAGTCAACCCCTGTGTATTCTTTGATAGCACTAATCATAGTTTTTCTGTCCCATGGAGGTGTTAAATCAATTTCATGCTCTCCATATTGAATTTTTGTTGTTCCAAGAACTTCTTGAGCAACGTATGCAACAAGGTTCTCTGTTAAAGCCATCATTTCATTGTAATCAACATAAGATTGGTACAATTCAATCATTGTAAATTCAGGGTTGTGACGTGTGTCTATCCCTTCATTTCTGAAACATCTTGATAATTCAAAAATCTTATCATGAAGTCCGCCAACCATAAGTCTTTTAAGATGTAACTCCGGAGCAATTCTTAGTGTCAAGTCCATATCAAGCGCATTGTGGTGTGTCATGAACGGTCTTGCGTTAGCTCCTGAAGCTTGAGTATGTAACATAGGTGTTTCAACTTCGATAAAACCTTGTTTGTATAAGTATTCACGAACTTTTTGGATAATCAAACTTCTTTTTCTTAAAGTATCTCTTGTGCTTTCATTAACAATTAAGTCCAAATATCTTTGTCTGTATTTAGTTTCGGTATCAGACATTGTATGATGAGATTTTAATTGTTCTAATTTCTCTTCGCTTATTTGTTTGTTAGGAAGTGGTAAAAGCGATTTTGATAAGATTTTGTAACCGGTTGCTTTAATTGAAAGTTCTCCCCTTGGAGTTCTTCTGATTGTTCCTGTAAAACCAACAATATCTCCGATATCTACTAATTTTAAAGTTTTAATAGCTTCTTCCGGCATATTTTCTTTATGAGAAAATATTTGAATTTTTCCGGTTACGTCCATTAAATCTATAAACATACCGCTGTTACGGATTGCCATAACACGACCTGCTACGGAATATTCATCTTCTGTTTCTACTCCTGCTTCAAGGTCTTTGTACTTATCTTGTAAGTCTGCAGCATTAGCATTTTTATCAAACACATAAGGATATGGATTAATCCCTTTGTCTGCT
>JAFQNY010000080.1 GCA_017395765.1 bacterium | reverse complement strand
CAAGACAGAAGAGAGCAAAAATTCTTCAATAAATGGAGACAAATATTTCAATATATAGTTACACACATTTTCTATATGATACGTCTTAAATTGGTATACAGATTAGAAGTTCACGGATTGGAAAATGTACCTGAAAGCAATGATTATATCGTTGCACCAAATCATTTATCCACACTTGATCCTCCTATGGTGGCTTCAGTTTTGCCCAGACCGGTAGCATATATGGCGAAAAAAGAATTATTTAACAATCCTTTTATGAGATGGTGGTTAAACTGGTTAGGCTCTTTTGCCGTAGATAGGGAAAACCTCAGTGTTTCAACTATAAGAACCGTTTTAACAATCAAAAAAACCAATTGGGTTTTTGGGATTTTTCCACAAGGTACAAGACAAGAACCGGGTGCAATCAGTAATATTACAAAAGGGTTTGCATCTTTAGCTAAAACCACTAAATGCGGAATACTTCCCGTCGGTATTGTCGGGGCTCATGAAGTTAAAAGATTACCGTTTTCAGGGAAAATAGTGATAAAATTTGGTGAAATTATACCTTATTCAGATAATGTGGATGAAATGGTACAAAAATGGATAGATGCTATTCAAGAATTAACAGGGTTTAAATACGAAACAATGGCAGTATAGGAATTAAGAGGAAGATGGAAAAGAATTACAACAAAAGATCTGAAAAAGATTACGGAATTTTACGTTCAATTTTTTACGTTTTATTTGTTATTTTTGTAGTCGCACCTGTTTCAAAATTAATGTATAACATTAAGATTGAAGGTCGTGAAAATGTACCAAAAACATCCAGAGTAATTTTTGCAGGTAACCATGTTTCATATTTAGACCCACCAATGCTCACTTATGCAGTCAGAAAACGTGTTGCATACATGGCAAAGAAAGAACTTTTTGAGGACAAAAATCCGATACTAAGATTTTTAGCACACGGCTTAGGCGGGTTTGCAGTCAACCGAGAAAAGCCGGAACTTGCAACTTTTAAAACTGTTAAAGCAGTATTCAACACTCCTTGGTCTTTAGGGATTTTTCCACAGGGCAGAATAGTTAAAGAACCTGTTATAAAAAATATTACAAAAGGTTTTATACTTTTTGCTAAAAAATTCGAAGCCGATATTGTTCCGGTTGGAATTTGCGGATTTGATGGTTACGCTAAAAAACTGTTTGAGAAAAATATGACTTTAAAAATCGGCACACCAATTTCTTATAAACTTGATGAAGACGAAATAGTAAGAGAATGGGCAAGACAAATTTGTGAATTTACAGGTTTTGAAAATCAAGTTGAACAAACCGAACTTGTTAACATTTCTTAATAATAAAGAGGTCAAAGGGCAATTTTGTATCTTCAGCGGTTTTCATGTGCGTGTGAAGATAGGTCAATAACGTATGAATATTTTAGCAATTAATAACCTTAAATTTACTCCGATTAAATCGAATGAAAAACAGACCCAAACTGTTTCAATGCCAAAATTAGGATTGACAATGGCAAAGCCATTGTCAAATGATACTGTATCATTTGGCAGTTCACCAACTACAAAAAAATTAATTTCCAAAGCAAAAGGCAGAGGAATTCCTATGCGTGATGCCATAACAGTTCACCTAGACGCAGCTAAACGTCAACCGGAAATAAATAATCATTTTATAAAATTATTTGCACCAATTACTGTTTCAAAAGATAAACCTTTAAATCCTGTTGAAGTTGTTAAAGGTCGTGCTAAAGGTGTATTATCAATATGGGAAAAAGCAAAAACAAGAGAATGGAACACTTTAGCGGACGTGCTTGAACAAATGACTGACACAAACGGAGTCAAATGTGTCTTGAGAGACGGCTCTCCAAAAGGAGCTAGACAAGCTCTAAAAATGTTATTGAGCGATATCAAATCCGGTATTATCCTTGAAGAAGTCGAAATAAAACGCCCACAAGTAGCTAAAAAATTAAAAAAACAGGAAAAAGAGCAATACGATTATATTTCAAGTGAAGAATTAAAAAAATTTGTTAAAGATGCCGAGAAATTAATGGACGGAAGAAAAGTCGATCATAAAGAGCCTTGCTATACTGATTGCAACTATTCTGCAATTCATTTCTTATTTAAATTCCCCGGTGGAAAATCAATTGAACTTCAACTAATGGGACATGACGTTTCTGTTTATAAATCTTTAGATGATTTATTCTTTAAAATAATTGACAACAAAGCCGTTGAAGAGGAATTTGCTCCTATTAGAACTCTTATAGAAGCACTTAAGGAAGAAAAAAATGCACCTTATTTGGAAAAATTTAATAAATATCGTGCTGATTCATTCTTATTCCAAAGAGAAAAAGAGCCTGTTGTAACTGCCCAACGAGGTGAAGAATATTTTATGCCATTAAAATATAACATTCCATACCAAGAAATTCTTTCTCCAAAATTTTATAAAAAATTAGTTGATGAATATGGTATTGTAGGAAATCCATACGATTTTAATAATATTTACAAAATATACAAAGACTGCAGGCCTAAAGCTGATGCTGCCAGAGAAGCATTACAATCAAAAAAAGATGAATTGAGAGCAAGAAAAAAGAAATAAACTAGTTTTTAGACTTGTTTGAACGCTTAGTTTTAGGATTTTTCTTTGCAAAATTCGAATTATTAGAAGATGCATACGAAGTTTGAATACGTTTTACGCTTATAACATCCGGCATTGCTTGAAGTGCAGTCATAAGTTTTCTTAAAGTATCAATATTATCTAATTCAATCCCAAGCTCAATAATTCCTACTTTGCCTTTAGATTTAACATTAGCTGCAGTAATATTCGTATCATTATCAGACACAACACTGATTACATCTTTTAATAATCCTAATTTCTCTGCAGTTTCTATTCTTATTGTTGTAGAATAAGTTCTGTTAACATTATTCCCTGACCAACGTATATCAAGAAGTCTTTCCGGAGGAACTTCATCCAAAGTTTTACAATCAAGACGATGAATACTGACACCTTTAGAGCGTGTCACAACACCTACAATCGGCTCTCCCGGTATCGGAGAACAACATCTTGCAAACGAATAGAGAAGCCCTTCTAAACCGATAATATCTTTTTCAGAAGACTTTCTTGGTTTATGCAAGAACGGTGTTGGCTCTTTCTTTTCAGGTTTTTTAAGCCTGTTAATAATTTTTGCAATAGTTGTTTCACCATAACCTAATGCTGCAAATAAATCTTCCGCACTTACATAATTCATTTGCTTGGCAACTTTATTAAACTCACCATTTTTAATATATTCATCAAAAACAGTTTTAGTAAGCTCATGCTCAAGGTTAGCTTTACCAATCTCAATATGGTCTTCTCGTTTATTCTTTTTATACCATTGTTTAATTTTTGACGAAGCTTGTTTTGTTACAACAAAATTTAACCAATCCAAACGTGGAGCAGCAACTTTTGAAGTCATAATTTCAACAATATCGCCGTTTTTAAGTTTAGTATCCAATTGAGCAATACGCCCGTTTACTAAAGCACCAACGGTTTTATGTCCGACATCTGAGTGAATACGATATGCAAAATCAACAGGAGTAGCATTTTGAGGTAAATCTAATACATCACCCCCCGGAGTAAAAGCAAAAACTTGATCTGAAAATATATCAAGTTTAACAGAATTTACATAATCTTCTGCATCTTGAGAATCTTTATTATACTCAACTAATTTGCGCATCCAAGAAAATTTCACATCATTAGCCGAATCTGCTTTTTTAGAACCTTTTTCTTTGTATCTCCAATGTGCTGCAATCCCGTATTCCGCAATATCATGCATTTCCCAAGTTCTGATTTGAACTTCCAAAGGTTTTTGACGAGGTCCGATTACGGACGTATGAAGGGATTGATACATGTTGCCCTTTGGCATTGCAATATAATCTTTAAATCTGCCCGGAATCGGTTTAAATTGAGAGTGAATAAGCCCTAATACCTCATAGCACTCTTTTTCACTATCAACAATGACACGTACGGCAGTAATATCATATAAATCATGAAAAGCTAAATTTAATCTTTCCATTTTTTTATAAATACTGTAATAATGTTTTGCTCTTCCTGTAATTTTCGCATTAATACCGCTGGCTTTTACATCTTTGGAGATTTTGTCAATCAACATATTTACAGCCATCTCACGTTCAACTTTTTTTTGCGAAACCAACTGTGCAATTTCATAATACTTATCCGGATACAAATACTTTAACGATAAATCTTCCAATTCAGCTTTAATTCTACCAACCCCTAAACGATTTGCCAATGGCGCAAAAATATCTAAAGTTTCTTGAGCAATTTTTTGTTGTTTCTGCGTCGACATAAAATTTAAGGTTCGCATATTATGCAATCTGTCAGCAAGTTTTAAGAAAATTATGCGAACATCATTTGCCATTGCAATAAACATTCTTCTAAAATTCTCTGCTTGACGCTCCTCTTTGGATTTAAACTGGAGTTTACCTAATTTTGTTACACCTTGAACAAGATTTAAAACATCTTCTCCAAACAGTTCCTTAATCTCTTCCGGTTTTGTTTCCGTATCTTCCAAAATATCATGCAAAAAACCGGATATTAAAGTATGTACATCCGCTCTTAAACTTATTAAAATTTTAACAACTTCAATAGGGTGAATTATATATGGTTCTTCTGAAATTCTGTATTGTCCGTCATGAAGTTTTTTTGCGAATTCAAAAGCTTTTTCAAGTATCACAATATCGTCTTGTTGATAATGTTCTTCAACAAGCATTGTCTTTATTTCATCAAAGGATATGATGTACTTTTCTTCCATAATATCGTCATAATAGAACTTTTTTTATTTTTTTTCAAGGGGTTTTCCTCATTTTTAAACGTATTTCATCTTTTTAAAGTATGAATTTTAGAAATCGGATTGCTATAATTTTTTTATGTGGAGAACTCGTAGAGATTATTATTTGACACCGATGCAGTATATAATTTTAATTTGTGCTGCTTTCTTAGGACAGGGAAATGTAACTGCAATCCTTATTTGGGCAATAGTTCTTTCTGCTATTTATTATGGTGTCAGACATTCTATCAATATTGAAAATATAGATTTTGGAGCTCTTATGCGAAGAAGAGAAGCTATTCAAGCTGCAAAAATTTACTTAGCTCCACACAGAAGCATATGGAAAAATTTAACACTTTCCAACAAACACTGTCGTTTGGAATTAGGAGAACAGGCGTCAATAATCGTAGGAATCGAAAAAGTTCCTCCTTATAGGAAATTTAATGTTATAAACTCTTTTGTTCACTCTTATGAAGATTTGTGGGATATGTTTTGTAAAAGTTTTAGTTTCAGCAAAACCTATGAAGCTTTAAAAGAAGATTGTAACAGATACAGAGTTTCTATAAACGAATTTGTTGATGAAAGCCAACATCAAAAAACACAGTCACCTGTTATTGCAACCTCCATAAATACAGATAAAAGTGATCTTAAAAAAATAGATATTAATAACTCTTCCGAAATAGAACTGACCGAACTTCCGGGAATCAGCATTATTAATGCAAAGAAAATTGTTATGAAAAGAGAAGAAATCGGCGGTTTCAAAACTGAAGAACAATTATTCGAATATCTAAATCTAAAACCTCACTTGCAAGAACAATTAAAAACCAGAATTGTTATCAATAAAAAACAAGGATCATTACAAATTAAAAAATCCTCAGAACGTAATTTGGATTTATAGGTATCAAAATGAGCAGAGTGAGATTAATTACGATATGTTTAATTTTGGGATTTGTTGTTTTATACGCACTCTATACATCTTCTGCAGGTATAACCGCATTCTACATAATAGCTATAGCAATAACAGTACTTATTAGAACTTCCGGAGATTCAATATTAAGAACTTATGGAAACATTAGTAATGATGATTCTTTACTTCATCGTAATTTATATACAGTTAACGGACAACATGTTGATTATAGTCCCTCGGAGATTGCTATTATTGAAGACGCAACTCGTGACAGACAAATTGCTTTGAATATAGCGGAAGCTTTTATAGTAGGAAAATATAACAACATTTGGGGAGGATTAAAACTCTCGAACAAATTTTGTGCTGTATATCTTGATAAAAACGGAATCGACATGCGCGCATACGATTTAAGAAGTAATAATTCAAGATATTTTGATATCATTTCACCTTCCGGAGGTTACAACCATTTAGAAATCTGGAATATGTTATGCATGTTATTCAACTACGATTTAACATATGACGGATTGATAAAAGAATGTAGAAATTGCGGGTTTGAAATTCAACTGCAAGGAGAAAAAATTTCTATTAAAGAAAAACTTGTAACAGCAGAACAAACAAAAACTGAAGACTTTTCCATGCCTGTTTTAAAAGTTAAATTGTTACCGAAAATTGACATAAATAACTGTGAAGAGAAAGAGTTAACAAATTTACCGGGAATAAACATCGTAACTGCTAAAAAAATAATAAAAAAACGAAAAGAAATCGATGGATTCAAAAGTATTGACGATGTTTTTATATTCCTTAAAACCAAACCGCATATGCAAGAACAATTGAAAGACAGAATTGACATTAAAGAAATGAAAAAAAATGAAGTAATTAAATTAAAAACTGAAAGAAGTGTAGATTTATAGACATGCTAAAAAGTTTTATGATTTTATCTTTGATACTTATAGGAATTATCTTATATATTTTATTTATTCTTTACCGTGAAGAATTTTTTGAATATATCGAAGGACTTATTTTAGGTGATGAAGAAATCGTAGAAGATTTTGAATCAAGAGTAAATAGTGCAATTAGAAAAAGAGCTCAAAAACAAAAAAAAGAAAAAAATAATGGTCAAATTAAGGGTTTTTAAAATATTAAAAAGAACAAAAGTTGAAGGTCCTGAAACCAGATATTGCATATGGGTTCAAGGATGTTCTCATCGTTGCAAAGGCTGTCAAGCTACTCATACTTGGCCACATGCCGGAGGAGAATTAATTGATGTAAATAAAATTATTGAAGATATCAAATCTCAAAACGGGATTGAAGGGGTAACTTTTTTGGGCGGAGAACCTTTTGAACAAGCCGAAGCTCTGGGAGAGATAGCAGAACAAGTTAAAAAAATGGGATTAGGAATTCTTTGCTTTACGGGCGGATACATTGAAAATCTTTGCAAAGACCCTATCAATAAAAAACTTTTGGACAATATTGATTTACTTATTGACGGACCTTTTCAAATAGAAAATATTGATTACTCTCGCCCTTGGTGCGGATCAAGCAATCAAAGATATCATTTTTTAACAAATCGTTATAGCGAAGAGATTTTCAGTAAATATAACAACAAAGTAGAAGTAAACATTAACAAAGACGGAACAGTTTTCATGAACGGAATGGGAAATTTTGATGAAATAATGCGGAAGGTTGATTTAGTTAAACTTAAAAAATGATATAACTGTATAAATATAATATTATGAGGTACAGAATGGCTTATAAATTAGCAAATTTGCTTAGAGCAAGATTCCCAATGATTTATGTTACTACCTTCGAAGAAGACAGAGTGACAAAATATATTAAATCAATTGCAACAGATGTGAAACAAGTTAAATACCCAAGAGAAATTTTTACTTGGACTCAAACAAAAGGATTATATAATGAAACAACTGACAAAAGTGTTTCAGATACGACTTGTCCTTGCAAAATGTTGGAATATATTCGTAAATACGATAAAGATGCAGTGTTTATTATTTACGATTTTCATGTGAATTTTGGGGTCAAAAACAGAACTCCTGATTACAATGCAATCAGAAAAATCAGAGATATCATTCCGGATTTAAAACTTGGTTCGGTCCGAAAAACAGTATTTTTCGTTGCTCCTGAATTATTAATTCCTGAATCATTACAAAAAGAGATTACAATATTTGATTTTCCTTTGCCTACACTCAAAGAAATCAGAGCCAAATTTGATAGCATGCTTAATCAAAATAAAGGAGTTGTTAACGAACTCTCTGAAGAGGATAAAGACAGACTATGCAAAGCCGCACTGGGATTAACTTTACAAGAAGCGGAAAGCGCATTTGCTTTAGCCATGGTAAATGACGGAAAAATTTGCGTAAAAGATTTAGCAACAATTTTAGAAGAAAAAGTTCAAGTTATTAAAAAAACAGGTATTTTGGAATTTATACGCTCAGAATATTCAATAAAAGATATCGGGGGCTTAGATAATTTAAAAACTTGGTTATTAAAAAGAAACAATTCTTGGTCAGAACAAGCTAAAAAATATTGTATTCCTGCACCAAAAGGTGTCTTAGTAACCGGAGTTCCGGGTTGCGGAAAGAGTTTAACAGCAAAAGCAATGAGCACAATTTGGCAATTACCGTTGCTAAAATTAGATTTTGGCAGAGTGTTCTCCGGACTTGTCGGCAGCTCAGAAGAAAATATGAGAAGAGCTCTTGCTACTGCTGAAGCCGTTGCACCGTCTATTCTTTGGATTGATGAAATAGAAAAAGGTTTAAGCGGTGTCGGTTCAAATGGTGACAGTGGTGTTTCATCAAGAATTTTTGGAGAATTCTTAACTTGGATGCAAGAAAAAGAAGCTCCTGTTTTCGTTATTGCAACTGCTAACAATATATCAAATTTACCTCCGGAATTATTAAGAAAAGGTCGTTTTGATGAAATTTTCTTTGTTGATTTACCGACTTTAAGTGAAAGAAAAGAAATTTTTAAACTTCATTTGGAAAAACGATTAAAAGATAAAGAAGTAGCAAGTAAGATTACAACAGTGAAAAATTTATGTACTGAGCTTGCTAAATTAACAGAAGGGTTTATAGGTTCTGAAATCGAACAAGTAGTTATTTCAGCTCTTTGTGACGCATTCTTCGAAAATCGACCATTGGAATTTGAGGATTTAGCTAAAAATATTGCAACAACAGTTCCTTTATCAACAACTCAAAGAGAACAAATTCTCGCTCTCAGAGCTTGGGCAAACGTCAGAGCTGTCAGCGCAACAAAAACTGCAAGTATGAAACAGTATAACAAAGAAATTGACATAGAAAATGTTTCAGCAAGCAGAGGCGGAAGAACTTTAGATTTTTAAGTTAGGAGAATATTAATTATGTCAATAACAGTAGTAGCAGTGCCTTTTGCTTTAGCACAAATAGTTACAACTTTTATAACAGCCGGAGCTTCTATTGCAGCAATGAATGCGCTTAATACCAATATGAATAAAAATGCAACAGATGAAACTATACATCAAGATTCTTGTGACGATACAGTCGTAATTTCAGAAGCTAATTTTATTGAAAAAACATTTGATACTCCGTTTACTGACAAAAGTATTTTATTAAAAACTCTTGATGAGCACGGGTTTATAAATATCCATGAAGAATACGGAAAAATCTATGCAAAATATCAAAATTATTATTTACAATTTGAAAGAAATCAAGAAACAGAGCCGTACCGAGTTTCAATTAATTGTCTTGAAAAAGATAGTGCAGAAGAAAAACTTGATGATTTAAATACAGAATACTCAATGAATGTTCAAGAAGAATCTTATTTAAGCATTATTGAAAAACTTAAAGAAAATAACATGGAAATCGAATCAGAAGAAGTTCTTGATGACAATTCAATAGTCTTAACAGTCAATCTGGAAAATTAAGAATAAGAAAGGTAATATAAGATGACTAAAAAAATGAAAATAAAACTTCTTCCAAACGGAGAAATTCAAATGGAAACTCAAGGTGTCAAAGGAAAAAAATGTCTTGACTACATTGAAGTTTTAAAAAAGCTTGTTGATGTAAATATTACTGATACAAAATTCACTAACGAATATTATGAAACAGAAACATATACAACAGAATCAGAACAAAATGAAGTCAGATATGACTAAAAACAACTAAGAGGTAATTATCATGATTGAAAACTTAACCACAGAAAATATCTTTTTAACAATTGCAATATCTTCAACAATATTCTTTGTTTTAAGAATGATTATCTTTATGATTATAGGCGGAGATGCTGAAATTAGCGCAGACTTCGATTCTATTGCAGAAGTCGATACCTCATTCACATTTTTATCTGTTCAATCTGTATCGGCATTCTGTATGGGTTTTGGTTGGTGCGGTTTAGCTGCATTGAAACAATTTGAATTATCACAGCCGATTATTTATGCTATTGCAGTTTTAATCGGTTTTATATGTATGTTTCTTTCTGCGTATTTAATGTTCAGCATAAAAAAATTAAACAAAAAAGTCGTTATTGATATAAACGAGCTTGTTGATACAGAAGGTAAAGCATATACCGATTTTGAACCTAACAGCAACGGTAAAATTGAAATAATTTTGAATAAAAAATTAACTATTCTTGAAGCGATTAATTCAACTGATACAAAAATAGAATCTTTTTCCAAAATAAAAGTTCTAAAAATAGATGATAAAAAAATATACGTAACAAAAATATAGGAGGAAAAAATGTTTTTTATGTCTTTCGGAGCGGTATTCTCGCTCATTCTTATCGGGGCGCTGCTATTTTTAGCAAATCAATACAAACGATGCCCTTCAAACAAAATTATTGTTGTATATGGTAAAACCGGTAACAATTCAACCGCTAAATGCGTTCATGGTGGCGGAACTTTCATTATTCCGTTAATCCAAGATTACGGGGTTTTATCTCTTGAACCTATGGCAACTGATATTGACCTAAGAGGAGCTTTGTCAAAAGGTAATATTCGTGTTGCGGTACCTTCAACATTTACATTCGGTATTTCAACAAATGAAACTATTATGATTAACGCTGCAGAACGTTTGTTGGGATTAACTAAAGACGAAATTATTATTCAAGCAAGTGATATTATTTTAGGTCAATTACGTTTGGCAATTGCAACTTTAACAATCGAAGAAATCAACCAAGACAGAGAAAAATTCTTGGAACAAATTAACACAAACGTAAATACAGAGCTTAATAAAATCGGTTTAGAAATCATTAACGTAAACATCAAAGATATTACCGATGAATCAGGATATATTGACGCTATCGGTAAAAAAGCGGCTGCAGAAGCAATTAACAAAGCAAAAGTTGAAGTTGCTCAACAAGAAAAATTAGGTGCTGTCGGTGAAGCTGAAGCTAACAAAGAAAAAGAAGTCCAAGTTGCTGAACAAACTGCACAAACAATGATTGGTAAAACAAATGCAGAAAAAGAGCAACGTGTACAAACTGCTAACATCAATTCAACTGCAGAAATCGGTGAAGCTGAAGCTAATAAAGTAAAAGAAGTTCAAATCGCTGAACAACTTGCACAAACTGAAATCGGTATTACAAGCGCACAAAAAGATCAACGTATCAAAACTGCAAGCCTTGAAGCTGAAGCTGTAGAAGGTGAAAACATTGCGAAAGCAAATATTGCTGAATATAACGCAACATTAGCCGTTAAACAAGCTGAAGCTTTGAAAACAGGTGAAGTTGCAAAAGCTAACGCTGAACGTGAAGTATTGTTAGCACAAAAAGAACAAGAAGAAGCAAGATTAAAGAAAGAAGAACTTGCAAAACAAGAAGTTGAAAAATTAAGAATCCAAGTTGAAGCTGATGCTGAAGCCGAAAGACAAAGAAGAATCGCTCTCGGTGAAGCTGACGCTATAAAAGCCAGATATTTTGCAGAAGCAGAAGGTATCCAAGCTGTACTTGAAGCAAAAGCTAGAGGTTATGAAGAACTTGTTAAAATCAGTAATAATAAACCTGAACTTGCAACAAGCTTCTTGATGATTGAAAAAATTGAAGACATTGTTGAAAGACAAGTTGAAGCAATTAAAAACATCAAATTTGATAAAATTACTGTTTGGGACGGCGGTTCAGGCAGTGAAAAAGGTTCAACTACCGCAAACTTTATGCGTGACTTAATAAAATCACTTCCGGCTATGCACGATTTGGCTAACCAAGCAGGTGTAGAATTACCTCAAATTCTTGGTAAGGTTGCAGGCCAAAATGAATCAGAAGAAACAACAACTGAGATTGTTGAATAAAATATAAATTTAAATATTGATTCAAAAAGGGTGATTCACAAATGTGAACCACCTTTTTTTAGTAAAAATTGTTTTAAACTATACCCATTGCGCTTGTATCAGACAAAGTTCTTCTTCCGTTTGTGCATTTTTTAACACGTGAGTTGTTATGTTTTCATCTTTTTGTAATTGAGAACAAATACTTGCTCCGTATGAAATTTCTTTCTTAAAGACCATATCCAGAACTTTTAACTGTTTTGAATTTCTAAAATCATAATCTAAAGTTTCAAATGCCCAAACTAAATAATTGGTGTTATTAACATGTTGATTTACATCTAAATCATCATATCTGATTTCAAAAACATTTTCAGAATCAATTCTCTGCAACGGTTGAATTTTATTATATTTTAAATCATCTTCCCGTTTTACAAATTGATTAAATTTAGGATTATCTGCTAAAACATCACCGACATTAACCATTGTTTTTGTATTAAAATCAATTAACCCCCAAGTTGTCGTTGCCAAGCCTAAAACTCTGTCACCTTCGCAAATTTTAAAATCACGCAGTGCAAAAAGTTTATTATAACCTCTAGGTTCAGTAACAATATTAATATCATAGATATTTTGAGGATAATTATCAAACTCCAAGTGATACTTTAAAAGAAACCAAGCTAAATTTTTATCTTGTAAAAAAGAATATCCAAAACCTAAATTTTCTGCATTATTACTCGCACTATCTTGTAACAATTGCAATAATGACGAAGGTTTAAGTCTCAAATTACAATCAAGCTCAGAATATCGAATTTTGTATAAATTTTGATATAAATCTGTTTTCATAAATTTATTGTACTATAAAAAATTATTATTTAATTCGAAATTATAATGCTAATTTAAAGATTTCCGGTTGTTTATGGTATAATAAACATTGAAATATAGATGGAAATAGCCGAATGATTGTCAATTCTTTGAAACAAAGACCTTTTTGTGCTGACACTACAAATAAAGACGCACAAGGTCAATATAGAGATCCCTTAATGAAATGGCCTTTAAGAGGAGCTGCTTTTACCAACGAAATAGGAGAAGGTTTAAGACCGCTTATAGGCTCAAGTGCCAATCTCTTTTGGGCTCCTGTATTCTTATATATTGGGGCTGATATTTATGATAAATATAAAAATGACGGCAAAGAACACAGTCCAAACTCCAGACGCCTAATCAAGCAAGCTTGTTTTCAAGGGTTAGCAAGCATAACCCTGCCTCTTGTTGCGATAAAAGCCGGACAAAATATTTTTTCACTATTTGGTTTACTTAATAAAAGCAAAATAACATATAGTGCAGAAGAAAATATTGCTAATTTGGCTAAAACATTCGTTGCTAACGGAAATATGAGAGCATATCACAATAAAGAAGCCGAATGCACAGAAAAATTCAAAGATATAGTTAAAAACAATTTAGAATTTAGAAAAAATAAAAATTTTATAACAAAATCTTTGAGTAAAATTCAAAAAATGCTAAATATTAACCCGGAACAAAACCTTCAAAATTATGCAGAAAACATTATTAGAGATCTTATAGAAGCTCGAAAATCAATGCTTAATCCATCCGATGAGTTTAAAAGCAATAAATTATACACCAATTTTATAAAAGCACTTGAGGCAGGGGAAACAAAGTCTGTAGCGACAAAAAGCGTGTTGACAAAAATGTTGGATAGCAAAATGCTTAACAGTAAAATTATCAAAACAATCGGCGGATTTATTGCCGTAGGTTTTGCAATAAATCCTATAGACAAATTTGTGGAAAATGTCGTAATTGATAAATTCCTTGGGCCTAAAATAGATAATTTTAGAAAATAAATTTTATACGCTTGGGGTTTTGACCAATCTCCGCCGACAATGTATGAAAAGTGTTTTTGGTTACTTTTTATACATTAAAAACTGGTGTTCTAAGTCAAGAGCAGAATAACCTCTTCGAGGCAGAGGTGGAATAAATATTATAAGTTTGTAACTTTGACCAATCTCTGCCGACAATGTATGGAAAGTTTTTTTGCTTACTTTTTTTACAAAAAAAGTAAGTGGAGATGGTGGGAGTGTCTTGGATTTGCTCCACGCTCAAATAGTCTCGTTTACGAACCTACGGTTCTAATAAACTCGATATTTTCGCTATCCGGACTAGCAATTTCATTGCGTCGTCCGTCCGCAAATCCGCCTGGACAAAAAAATACAGTTTGACTATTTTAAACACTAGGTTTGATAATTATAAGTCCGCATTGTGGATTTCGAACCCTCCAGCAGATATTTTTTATTTATCTTTTTACTAAATCCTCCAAACATAATCTATTACACAATCAGATTAACTCTTGTCGGCAACAATATCAACTAGTCATATGGCTAATTCCTTGTCTAATTTTTGGACAATTTTTTGTAACAATATTCCTCCTTTTGTAACAATTTCGCAAAAATTATTAAAGTTTTTATAAAAAATGCCGATAAAAATCATGTAACATTATGAGCATATTGTTACATTTGAACTCGGAAATAATAGAAAAGTAAAATTTGAAGGCAAAATAATGAGTAGTATAAATCCCAATCAATTAAATACTATGGCACAAGAGATTGCAAATTTACTTGATGCTAAAGAAAGCTCTGAAACAACAAAGGGCGATAGTCAGATTGAGGCATCAATATGGAATAAATTTGTAGGTCCTGATGAAAATGGCAAAAATCAGGTTGGAAATGGTGAAAAAAGTAAAATTAAAACAAAAATACCATTCCAAAATGCAATATCTTCAATAGCATCTTATATAAAAAATAAAGGTACTGCTGTAATTCAAAAAGCATTAAAACGTATTGGTATAGAATGGAAACCAAGTGTTGAAGTAGAAGCTAACTCTAATGTCTCTCAAGAGCAAAGCACAAATAATGTAGATGCTAAAACAAAAGCTGCTGCAAAGAAAAAATTAAAAGCTATGCAAGCAGAAAAAGCATCAAATACATATAATACAAATGACACTTATCCCGTTTCAACAATAATTGATGATTTGTATAATGATATTTATGCAAAAAAACGTTTTGGTACTCCTACTACGGGTAAAAATATAAAAGAACATGTTAAAAGAATCAATAAAGACAATATTTTAGAAGTAGTAAGCGGTTACTATGCAAAAACGGGTAAAGATAAACAGTCTTTAGTTTCTGCCATATTCCACGAAGTTGGTCTATCAGCAGATGATAGAGCTGAAATGGTACTATATATAGAAAATTGTTTATTAGATAAGCATGAATCCAAGGGAGTATATGTAAAAGATTTACGTGAAATTATCAAAAAAGAAATTCAATACCAAAAAGATAAAATCGGTGTAATGAGTGGAGAATTATTGGATAAACTTAATGATAAACTTAATGACCGACTTAAAGGTAAATTAATGGGTCAAAACATGAAAGATGCTGATGGAAGCATAAACGAGGTTTCATATCAAGGGCTAACCAGCGATTGCTGGTTATT
>JAFQNY010000079.1 GCA_017395765.1 bacterium | reverse complement strand
CGTAATATAAAAGCTGCAATGAAGGTGCTTAGAGAAAAAGGGCTAAAAGTAGGATGTTTTAGACCTATAACACTATCACCGTTCCCAGAAAACAGACTTCTGGAACTATCTAAACAAGGAAAAGACTTCCTTGTAGTAGAAATGAATATGGGACAAATGTACAAAGACGTTAAAGCGGCAGTCAACGGAAATTCAAACGTCGCATTACTAAACAGACCTTGCGGAGAATGGTTAAGCGTTGAAGAAATTGTTGATACCGTTGAAAGTATTATCAAGAAAGGAGTTAGCTATGCAACAAGTATTTAGTACTCCAAAATGCATGAAAAAAGATTTTCGTTTCACATATTGCCCGGGTTGTGACCATGGTGTTGCAACCAGATTAGTGGCGGAGTTAATTGATGAATTTGACATAAGAGAGAAAACAATTTCATCAACTTGTGTCGGTTGTTCTGTATTTTTATATAATTTTTTAGATATAGACTGTGTTGAAGCTCCGCACGGAAGAGCTTGTGCATCTGCAACAGGAGTTAAACGAGCTCAACCCGACAAATTTGTATTCACTTATCAAGGTGACGGAGATTTTGCATCAATAGGACTTGCAGAATCTATGCACACTGCTCTTAGAGGAGAAAAAATTACAAGTATCTGTATTAATAATACAACATACGGAATGACAGGGGGGCAACTGGGACCTACGTCATTAATGGGGCAAAAGACTACAACTTCTCCAAACGGCAGAAATGTTGATTACTACGGATATCCTATAAAAATGGCGGAACATATTGCATTATGCGACGGAACAGCGTTTTCAGCCAGAGTAGCCTTAGATAGCATCCCTCACATTAATCAAGCAAAACAAGCTTTAAAAAAAGCTTTTGAGATACAATTAAACGGGCTTGGTTTCGGCTTTGTTGAAATTTTGGCATCCTGCCCTACAAACTGGAAAATGACACCTGAGGAAGCACATAAAAGAGTTAAAGAAGAAATGATTCCGGTATTTCCTTTAGGTGTATTTAAAGATATAACAAAGGAGCGTGTTGAATGAGGGTTGAACAAGTCAACAAAACAGGTTTTGGATTAAGAAAACTCGTTTCATTCCAAGATTTAGCAAAACAGAGAGGAGTAAATATTACTCCAATGAAATCAAACAGTCATAAAGAGTATTTGGAATATATGAGAAAAGTTGTAATTAACGTTAAGAAAAACGCAACTAGAGCTATTGAATCAGCTAAAAAAATCTTCATAAAATAAAACTTAGAGGTAAAAATGGAAAAGAATTTTATAATTGCAGGTTTTGGAGGACAAGGAGTACTTTTAGCAGGTACTATATTAGCCAATTCTTTTATGTTAGCAGGTAAAAATGTTACTTGGTATCCTTGTTACGGCGCTGAAATGCGTGGCGGAACCGTAAACTGTGAAATAGTTGTTTCTGATACAGAAGTCAGCTCAGTGCATAAAAAAGATACAGACTACGCTTTGGTTTTAAACCAACAGTCATTCGACAAATTTGTAGAAAGAGTTAAATCCGGCGGAACCATTGTTGCGAATTCTACGTTAGTCGCAGAAACTAAACCTCGAGCAGATATTAATTATATATTTACCCCAATGGGTGATTTAGCAAATAATTTGGGCTCAGTTAAAGTTACAAACATGGTTGCATTAGGAGCACTCTCATCTGTTGTTGATATCGTTGATACGAAATTCTTAGCTTTGGGATTCGAAAAAGTTATGGGCGAGAAGAAAAAGGACTTATTGCCTCTTAACAAAAAAGCCTTAGAAACAGGTTTTAATTCTATTATAAAGGCTTAGATTTACTATTTTCGTACTCATTCAATAACTCTGAAGCAAGCATATTAAAACCTGATGCTATTTTGCCGACATCAGACAGTTTGACCGCTTGTTTACAATTTTCAATTCTTGATAAAGTTGCCGGTTCAAGATCATTATCTATTGCAAACTTGTTTAGAGAAACCTTCGGTAATAAAGTCTCTCGTTTCATACGTATAAATTTTCCAAAATTAGAGTATTGCATTTTCTCAATTATAATTTACTTTACACCAAATAATCCAATATAGCTCCGCCGATTTCTTCATTCGGATCAAAATGACAGTCTTTAGGTGGATTTATTGAGTTTTGTATAAGCATTGCCACTAATGGGCCAAAAGCATCCGGTACTTTTATTTTTCTGTAAATCCCTGCCAAAAAAGTTTGAATATTAGG
>JAFQNY010000078.1 GCA_017395765.1 bacterium | reverse complement strand
GCATACTCACTATTCTGACGGAAGAATTTCAGTACCTGAATTATTAGAACAGTCCGTTAAGTATGCAAACCAAAGAGTCGAGCTTTTGGGACCGGAAAACCCTTTTTACCTTGCAATTACGGACCATAACACCGCTAAAGGTTGCAAAGAAGCTACAAAAATCATCTTAGAAAATCCTGAAAAATTTAAAAACCTAAGATTAATATTAGGAATTGAACACACCGGAATGGTGTTTTATGAAAACACAGTAAAAGCACCCGTAGAAACCCATATGATTAGTTACGGAATTAATCCTTTTGACAAAACTTTGGACGATTTTTTAACAAAACCGGTAACTCAAAATAGACAAACAATCCAAAATGTTTTAAATAATGCAAATGAAAAATATCAAAATCTATTAAAAAAATATTCCGTTCAATTTTCATTGGAAGATATGACAAAACTTTTCCCTGTTATAGATGCGTCACCGCTTACCGCTAATTATTGGACAAAAGACTATATGCAATTCCGATTGATTTATGATGCAACCGTTAAAAACAATCAACCTTTACAAGAATTTTTAAAGCTCAACAATATCGATATTGATTTTACAAAACCGTTATCAAGAATTGACAAAAATCCGGATTATTCACAAGGGCAAAAATACTATGAATACTATTACAAAGCTATAAAAACATATATTAAAGAGTTTTTAACCCTCGAAAATTCTACAAAAGCGGATAAACTCATAAAAAACATACCGGAAGATTTATACACAATCTTAAACGAACTTGAATGGAAAACTAATGACTCCAACTCAAGACTTTTTGTCAAAAAAGTTACTTACCCACAACTTGAATCGATAATTAAATTTATGAAGGACCAAGAATACGGAGCTCTCGGACTTGCTCATCCGGGAATAATGTTTCCTGTTAGCAATATTTCAGGTAACAAAGAAACCCTAAAATTTTATGAAAATTTATACAGAGATTTTACAACCTTGGGCGGAGAAAAAGCGGTTTTTGCAGAAGATAATTATGCAGTATATTATAATACTAACATTCAAGAAATATTGCCTAAACTTGCAGAAATAAGTTCAAAATACGGACTTCTTAAAACAGGAGGTTTGGATACTCATGTAAGAGACATTTTTAAATCTAAAATGTAATAAGATACTAATATCTTATAGGTGAGTATCTATTTTTAATATCTTGTAGTAAAATATTTATATGAAAAACTTTATCACATACGCAAGTATAGTTACACTATCGTCCGTTTTAGCAATAAATACTGCAATAGCAGCTCCTGCCGGAGTTTTTGCACAATATTATGACGCTGCACAAAATTATATGGAACAGGGTCAATACTCATCTGCAGTTGCAGAATTCAGAAAAGCTTTGCGAATAAATTTCTTAGATAATTCAGCAAGAATCGGAATAATAAACGCTTACCTTGCAAGAGCTACATATTACGCTAACCAAGAAAAAAATTATGATAAAGCCGCTAATGATTTCAGAAGCGCATTATTTTATTTAAAATTATATCCGACAAAAGAACAGGCTGTACAAAATTCAACAGGTATGATTGCATCTGCCAACGAAAACTTAAACCAATGTTTAAAAGTTATAAGCTTCGACAGAACCGCAAAATCCAGATATAAAAAAGCTGAAGAGCTTCGTGCAATAGGTAATTTCTCCGCAGCAGCATTTGAATTTTACCAAGCTGCACAAAACGAAACTCTTGCTGCAGACGCAAATGTTCAAATTGCGGATTTAATGAAAGTTTTAGGAAATGAACCCCGTTCTGCTGATTTCTATAAACAAGCTTTAGATTCAAAACCTTCAGACAGTTTATTAAGAATGAAATATGCCAGAACATTAGATAAACTTAATCGTCATGATGAAGCCGTAATCCAGTACAATTCAGCTCTTGCAAATAGCAAGGGTGATATGGAAATTTTATATGCTCTCGAAAGAATTTACTTAAAAAAACTGGCGGTTACACCTTCCGACGCTGAGTTAAACGCAAATATCGGAGCTATCAAACAAGCTCAAGGAGATTTCGAAACAGCGTTAAGTTATTATGGAAAAGCAGAGCAACTTAACCCGAATAATATAAATACAAGATTAAATGTCGGAACTTTGTTTCAACAAAAAAAAGATTATTTAAAAGCCATAAAATCTTATGATTCAGTTTTGACACTTTATCCTGATAATGTTCAAGCAACATTATACAAAGCACAAGCTTTGTCTGAGATGGGAGATAAAAAACAAGCCTCAGAACTTTATAAAAAAGTTTTGAAACTTGAACCGACAAATATTACTGCAAAGACAGAACTTGTAAGCGTTCTGAAAGATACTCTTAATCCTAAAGAATATCTTGCATACCTCAGCCAAAATGCATCAGATAACACAATGCAAAATTTGATGTATGAATATGCTCTACAATTACACAAGTCAAACGACTTTGAAAATGCCATATTTGCATACAAATCCGTAGTTGAAAACAATCCGACAAACGCAGACGCTTATGTAAATTTAGCAATTTGTTATGCGTCACAAAACAATTATTCAAAAGCAAAAGAAATTTTAAAAGATGCTAAATCTAAATTCCCAACAAACAATCTTGTTTTAAAAACATTACAAAATGTAGAAAAAGATTCAGTATCTACAATTTTAGCTGATGCTTCCAAAGATTTTGAAGCAAAAAATTACCAAAAAGCTCTTGAACAATATTTAGCAATAAAACCGGCAACCGAAGACTCTTTACTTGGCATAGCCGCTTCGTATCAAGCTTTAGAGAATTTTGATTCCGCAATTGAATATTATAAAAAAGCTGAAAATGTTTCACCTAAAAATTCAGATATTCCATATTATATCGGGTACCTATACTCTGAACAACAAAAATGGATTGAATCAGAAAAATACCTAAAAAAAGCTTTAACCTTGAATCCGGAATCGGAAGCAAAAAATTTATTAAAATATGTATTACAAAACTACACTGTTGCAGAATTAAACACAGGTATTAACTTATACGAAACCAAAGACTTTGAATCAGCATTATTAAAATTCAATGAAGTTATAAAAAAAGAATCAAACAATGCCTTTGCATATTATTACAGAGGATTAATCTACGATGACCAGAAAAAATACAAAATGGCTCTAAATGATTATCAAAAATTTGTTGAAATCTATACAACAGATGATGATTACTCTAAATACGTTAAGGCCAGAATAGAAGAAATCAAACCTTTTGCCGGAGGATAAGTGAAAGTCCAAGATTTAATATCAAGCAAAGTTTCACTAGCGCCAATGGCGGGAATTACAGATTATGTATTACGTTCTTTAGTCAGAGAACACTCAAAAACATGTCTTTTAACAACTGAAATGATTAGCTCCGAGGCTTTAACACAAGTTAAAGATACTGATATTGTTGTTAAAGATGATAACCACACCCCCATATCTTATCAATTAAGCGGACACAAGCCTCAAATGTTGGCTGACAGCGCAAAATATCTCGAGCGATACGCAGATATGATTGACATCAACATGGGATGTCCGGTTAATAAAGTCGTTAAAGGGACTGACGGTTGTGCTTTAATGCGAAATGTTGATTTAGCAACTGAAATAGTTAGAACAGTTAAATCGCAAATTAGCGTTCCGTTAAGCGTAAAATTTAGACTGGGGTACACCTTCGATGAGCTGAATTTTGTTGAATACGGACAAAAAATGCAAGAAGCCGGAGCGGATTTTATAACCATACATGGCAGAACCCGTTCACAAATGTACGGAGGAAAAGCTGATTGGAAAAAAATATCAGAACTTAAAAGGAATGTAGATATCCCAGTTTTTGCAAACGGAGATGTAGTCTCTATTGAAACAGCAGTACAATGTTTAGAAGAATCCCAAGCAGATGGCGTTGCTATAGGCAGAGGCGTCTTAGGAGACCCTAAAATTATTTCACGAATAGAAACCTATTTTCAAAAAGGTGAATATTTACCACCTCCGACTTTGGAAGAAAAAGTTGAATTTATGAAAAAGCATTTACTTAAAGAAATTGAATTCAGAGGAGAAAATATAGGGATAAAATTTGTAAGAAAATTTTATCCGTATTACATTAACGGTTTTACCGGAGCCTCAAAATGCAGAGGCGAATTAGTTATGATGGATAATTTAAAAGATATACTCAACCTCTTAAATAAAATTAAAAATCAAACTTCTATTTCAACTCCAAATATGTTAAAATAATTTTGACCTATTGAGGAGAGAAATATGTTTAAAAAAGGATTTACTTTATCAGAATTACTAATTGCACTTGCAGTAGTCGGTATTACTGTCGCCTTAATTGCACCTATCGTTACAAAAATCATGCCGGATGCTAATAAAGCGAAGTTTATCCAACACTATACCAGATTAGATTCAACGCTTGAAGAAATTTTGATTGACGATTCGATTTTCGAGCATAAAAATTTAAGTGACACAGATAGACCTTTACGTCATCCTTATAATAAAGAGATTTTTCAAGGCCCCAATAAATTTAAAAACATTATTTTTGATAAACTTAACATTACCGAAGCCGGAGAATATAAAGATTCATCCGTATGGACTGTCAACGTCAGCAATAATATTGCTGCAAAAGATTACATAACTATAAGCATAGATATGAAAAACAACGGTGGAAGTGATTGTTCATACAAACCCAACGAGTGTTTAAGACCTGATACATTTATTATATTTGTAGATAGATGGGGCGATTTAAGAGCAGGAGATGCTCTAAGCGAAGCTTATTTAGAAAACATGTATAACACCAATGATAAAGAAACAGACTTTGCAAGAGCTCTCACAATCTACGGTGAAAAATATTCGGAAGAAGAAGACTAAAGCCTTAGTCCGTTTCCCCAATCTCGGGCTTGCATTTCACCTTTGCCTTCCGGTTTGACAACTAACAAGCGAAGCGTTCCTTCACCGGTTTGAAAATCAACTCCGGATTTAGAAACGGAAATAATTTCTCCCACAGATTTTGAACTATTTTCAGCTAAAGGTTCTGTTTTTAAAACTTTAATAATTTTACCTTGATAATCAAAAAAAGCTCCGGGACATTTATAAACACCTCGAACTAAATTATGAATTTCTTGAGCAGATTTTGACCAATCAATTTTACATTCTTCTTTTTGAAGTTTATCAGCAAAACAAACACCCTCTTCGCACTGCTTTACAGGAGATAACGAACCGCTTACCAAACCTAAAAGAGTTTTTTCTAAAAGTTGCGGTGAGTTTTCTGCACAAATATCAAAAAGTTCCACACAATTCATGTCAGGAGCTATCTCTATAGGATGTGTCATACAAATATCACCGCAATCTAAACCTAATTCAGTAATCATTGTGCAAATACCGGTTTGAGTATCTCCATTAATAATAGCTCGCTGAATAGGATTCGCTCCTCTATATTTAGGCAACAATGAAACATGCAAGTTTATTGTTTCATATTTAGGAATATCTAAAACTTCTTGAGATAATATTTGACCAAATGCAAATGTAACAAAGAAATCCGGATTCAAATCTTTTAATGCTTTTATAATATCAGGCTCTTTTCTGATAGATTTTGGTTGAAAAATCGGAATATTATTTTCCAATGCAAATCTTTTAATAGGGCTTGGTGTAAGTTTCTGTCCTCTGCCTGACGGTTTATCAGGTTGAGTAACAACTGCCAAAACATTAAAACTTACAGATCTATGAAAATATTCCAAAGATTTTAATCCAATATCAGGAGTTCCAAAAAATACAATATTAATCATTTTTTGCATTTGCCTTTATTTGTTCTTCTTTTATTTTATTTACAGCTTCTGTCAACTCAGGCTCATCTAATAATTTTTCTAATTGTAAAGGCGGTAAATTATACTTTTTCAAAACTTCTTCCGCTTCAAATCTATTCAAGGCATGATCAATAAATAACACTCCGTCCAAGTGATCAAATTCATGTTGAATTGCACGAGCTAAAAGCGTACCGTCTTTTGCTTCCATTACAAAAGAACGTCCGTTAGAATCCAGTGCTTTTACCATAACATTTGAATAGCGTTTAACATCGGTGTATGCTTCAGGAAAACTCAAACAACCTTCATGGCTTAAACATGCACCGGACTTTTTAATAATTTTAGGATTAATGAATACTATCGGGTTTAAAGGTTCATTTCCTGTTGAAACATCAATTACAAAAACTCTTACATTTTCCCCGATTTGAGGAGCTGCAAGCCCGACTCCGTTTTGTGAATACATTGTGTCCAACAAATCCTGAACAAGATTTTTTACTTTTTGTGAAACTTTATGAACCTCTTTCGAAGGTTGTCTTAAACAATCTTCGCCATATTTTACAACTTTTCTTATTGCCATATTCACCTCTTATGACTATATTGTAACATAAAAGAGTTTAAGAAAAAATTTCATTATTTTCTAAATACCCACAGATTTTTTTGGAATAAAACTAAAAACGGTATTAATTCCAAACGACCTATGTACATGTCAAAAGTGAATATTAATTTAGATACGTCGTTTAAAGAAGCGAAACTTCCCAATGGTCCGATAATATTACTTATACCCGGCCCGATATTTCCTAAAGAACTTATTGATCCGCTCAAAGCAATCATTGAGTTTTTTTCAATCATTGCAACAACTAAACTTGACAAAACGAGAATTGTAAAATAAAAGAAAACAAACATCAAAGTTTGATATAACACATCTTTCGGAACAGAATATTTACCAACTTTTATATTAAAAACAGCTTTCGGATGAAGAATCTTAGCCAATTCTGTTTTCATAATTTTAGCAATCAACAACCATCTGACTATTTTAATACCGCCACCGGCTGAACTGGCACAACTACCTGCCAACATTGCTATAAAAAGTAATACCTTTGAAATATAATCCCAACCCGCAAAATCAACACTACAATATCCGGTAGAAGAAATTACGGAAGAAACCTGAAATATTGAATGAGTTAAACTCTCTTTTATATCATACTGACAATTTATAAATAAAGAACTCGCTAATAAAAGAGAAATTATTAGTAAAATCGATAAGTACGTCCTAAATTCTTCATTTTTAAAAAGTAAAAAAGGATTAAACTTTGCCCACGCTTGATATTGCAAGTTATAACTTGCACCGGCAAAAAAAGCAAAGAATGAAATTAACCACAATATCGGATACGAATACCCTATTAAACTTTCGCTATTAGGAGAAAATCCTCCGCCGGAGACACATGACAATGAATGACAAACTGCACTGAACCAGTCCATTCCGTAGAATTTTAAAAATAATATTAGTAATATTGTCATCCCAAAATAAATTTTCCATAATGAAGCAGCTGTGCTTTTAATTCGAGGAGTAAACTTTTCTTCAGTCGGCCCCGGAGCTTCTGCAAAAAACAATTGCCGACCAGCAATAGCAAACTGAGGTAGTATCGCTATAAACAAGACAATAATCCCCATACCGCCAAGCCATTGTGTAAATGAACGCCAAAAAAACAATGTTTTTGGTAAATCAAAATTAGTTAAAATCGTTGCCCCCGTTGCAGTAATACCGGAGCTTGCTTCAAATATGGCATCAATTGGTGATAGTCCAAAAAACAAATAAGGTATTGTTGCAAATAATCCGGCAAAAATCCAGCTAAAAGATACAACACACAAACCCTCTGATTTTTTTATATCATTCACGGATTTTATTAAAGAAGTTCCTTTTACAATTTTACGCAAAGTTATCCCCAACATCAAAGATGTCGTTGCAGCTATAGTAAAAGGTAAAATTGCTGAGTTTTCGTTAAAACAAATCGCCACAATTATCGGAATAGCCAACACAATACTAAAATACATCATTGCTAATGAAAAAGTATAAGCCAAATATGTCAGTCTCATTATTTCACCTTAAAAAATTCTCTGATAGCATCTGCATTTTCTGATAACGTAAATATTATCAAACTGTCTTCACCCATTATTTGAGTTGTACCATTCGGAATAATTATTCTGTTACGTCTTTGGATTACACCTACAATCCCTTTTGCAGGCAATTTTAAATCCATAATTCTTTTTGTCTCAAAATCTTCATTCAATAAAATTCTTAAAACTTCGCCTTTTCCTTGCTCTACAGTTGCCAAAATCCCCATATTGGTTCCGCATAAATTACTTTTTATTTCATTTAAGGACGCATTTTTTGAAGAAATCGCAATATCTACTCCGACTTTTTCAAATAAACAAACATTATTGTTTTTACTTACTCTGGATATTACTCGCTTAGCCCCAAGTTGTTTTACAAGTAATGAGCATAGAAGATTTTTTTCATCGTTATTTGTAACGCTTACAACAACATCAGAAGAAGCAATATCCTCTTCATTTAACAGTTCCAAATCAGTTCCGTCACCATGGATTACCAAAGAAGATTGTAGTTGTTCGGACAACTCCATACAACGATCTTCATCTCGCTCAATTATTTTTATCTCCAACCTTAAATCTTCTAAACTTTTAGCTAATTTAAGACCTACATTTCCACCACCGATAATAGCAACCGTTTTAACAAATTCTTTTTCGTGGAAAAACTTTCCGGCAAGAACATCCAATGAATGAGATAAACCCATAAAAATAACTTTATCTTCTTGATGTAAAGATGTTTCACCGGTAGGGATAAACAATTCATCGTTACGAGTTATTCCAACTATTAAAGTATCTTTCGGGAAATCGCAATGTTTGACTTGTTTGTTAACCAATGGAGAATTTTCTGCAATTTTGTATTCTAATAATCTTGCTTTACCTCCGGCAAAATTTTCAACATCAAGAGCCTTTGCAACAGTTATTATTCTAAAAATTTCTTGAGTTAACAACTCTTCCGGCCAAATAACATTATCCACATAAAAATCACAATTGTATTCAGCATCTCTTGTGATTCCCAATGAAGACTTATACTCTTCTTTTCGAACAAAACACATCGTAACAACATTGCTTATTCTTTTTGCGGTCAAACTTGATACAATATTCATTTCATCAGAATCAGTACAAGCTATAAATACATCCGCAGATTTTATATTTGCCTGTTTTAAAATTTCGATATTAGATGCATTTCCGTCAACAAAACTTATATCAAGCTTATTAAATGCATCGATTTTGTTTTTTTCATCATCAATTATTGTTATATCGTTGGCTGTATAAAATTGTGAAGCAATCATTGCCCCGATTTCATTCGCCCCAAATATTATTATTTTCATGCCTTTATTTAACTCCAAATGGGTAAATATGTCAATGTAATATAAAGATTTAATTTACCGATTTTATAATCCCGACTATTTTACCTACTAATACCAAATCATTAATTGTATTACCGCTGATTGTACGGGTTCTGTAGTCAGCATTATCTGATTTTATAATTACTTCATCTAAATTTTTAGACAATCGTTTTACAAAAAACTCATTATTAAAACAAAATACATAAATTTTGTTATCTTGAATTTGATTATCAACCCAGTGTTCAACAATCAATTTATCACCTTGTTCAATCGTAGGAGACATACTATTTCCGGATGCATTAATTATTGAATATTTTTTTTGTCTTGAAAATCCTTGTATCAAAGATTCAGACAAAGACAATTGAGTTTTTTCTTCTGAAAAAACTATACTTCCGTTTCCGCAACTTGCAAAAACATCTTTATAATAATCAACTGTAATAATGTCATCATTGTTTTTTCTATTAAAAAAAAGACTTAAACCAAAATACTCTTCAATTTTTCTTAACTCACTAACAGTTACTTCACTTCCGGTTTTCAACCTATTACTGACGGTTTGACGAGTTATGCCAAGACTTTCCGCTAATATAGTTTGATTTATGGCTATATTATGGTTTTCTGTTATTAATTTAAGTAATTCATCTAATTTCATGTTTCACCTTGTAAAATACCTATTGACATTTGTATCATATAATCTTACAATTAAGATACTTAATGTTAGATATTATATGACTATTAAATCATATTTTATTCTACAAGTCAAACATTTGCTATCACAAATTCAGCAAACATAAGGTTTAAGGGAAGAGGATTTTTTGTATTAGGTATAAATACAATGTATCAGGTAGTGAAACACTATCTAAAAACTGTACACCGACAGCAAT
>JAFQNY010000077.1 GCA_017395765.1 bacterium | reverse complement strand
TGGATAACTTGGTTTTAGTAGGTGCAAACAAAAGAGAATTACACAAGGCCTTGTTTGAGATTTCAAAATATCTTGCCGGAATCGGTTTAAAACTAAAAAGCAATTATCAAGTTTTTAGATTCTCATATACAGATAAGCAAGGCAACGAAAAAGGACGTGCGTTTGATTTTATGGGATATAGATTTTTCCGAAATAAAGTCATCATCAGAAGAAAAATCTTTTATAAGATTATGCGAAAAGTCCGGAAAGTATCAAGATTGAAAATTATTGATGTTCATTCTGCAAGGCAAATAACTTGCTATATGGGCTACATTAAACATACAAATTCTTACAAGTTGTTTCAAGAACGAATTAAACCACTTGTGAATATTGGAAATTGCAAAAGAATCGTTAGTGGTAATGACACCAGAAAGGAAAAAAGAAATGCTAAATCTACAATGGAAAGAAGTGCAAAGCAAAGAACAGCCAATGGAAATTGATGCAATTGCAACGGACAAAGGCGTTTATTTAAGAAAAGATATTGTTTTCGAAGAAGATATTTATAAGTATAAAGAAGTTCTTTTACCGAACGAATACAGATATGAAATACTTGACACAGAAGAATATATGTCAAAACTTCTCGAACAGTTCAAAACAGAAGCGTTTGCAGAAAATGAAAAGTTGTTGGCCAACAAAAAAACTATTGAAACTTCTTTTGGTGAGTTTTCAATTAAGACACCAACATATGATTTCGTGTTCTGTTTGATGTTCTTAAAAGATTTACCAACCGGTATTCCGGAAGGAAAGATTCGTTTAGCTGACGGAACTCCGGTTAAAGCAATGACACAAGAAGAAGTTATGAATCTTTATATAGAATTTACAACAGCGATTGCAGGAATTGATTCTTTGTTTACCGGAAACAAAATTAAGATTGCAACAGCAAAAACAATATCTGAACTCGAAGCAATCGAAATTGCTTATTAAATTGGGGGTAATAAAACTATGTCGGACGTGTTTTAACAGGCCTTAAAACGCGTCCTGTGAGGTCTAATTTTGGGGGTTCAATGAAAATTCAACCTATTAACGCTATGCAAACAAACAAAACACTATTTAAAGGGAATGAACTTATGAAGTTCTATAAAAAAGGAAAGTTGAAAATTACACACGGCTTTTATGGTGGATTGTTAGATGTTAAGAACGCATCAAAAGAACACTTGCAATGTAAGTGTTACGGTGGAAAAAACACAAAAGACAATATTGTGTTATCAACAAAAGAACTTAATAACAAAAGAGGGAATAAACCTTTGATTGAAGTTCTTGATGTTGAATCTGCAAAAATTTATCTGAATGAAATTTTAGAAAACAACATCAAAGGCTTTGACAAATTTGCATATGTTAAAGGAATTATCAAAAAAGTTTATGAATTAACCGGTATTAAATTAGAACTGTGAAGGGGGAATTTATGAATGAAATTTTTAAATTTATAACAACTCCAATTGTTTTTTTATTTAAAACTTTGGACGGCGTAAGAGAATATGTCGAAGACAGAATCGCTGATGTTCTTGACAGAGTTCAAGAGAATGAATCAATTGATAAGGTTGAAAAGAAATTGATTAAAGAAGGAGTTGAAGCCGGATTGATTTATTTCTTGGGTAAGTGTCCGGTTGATTCAAAGAAACTTGAAGCGATTGCAGATTCAATTGTTGAAAAAGGAATCAATAAAATAAATCCGGCAATCTCTAAACAATTAAGAAAGTGAGGTGAAGAAGTGATTGATTTAACTATGCCTTTGTTGTATTGCGTAACCGGACGACAAGGATTGAAAATTTATATTGATACAGACTTTCCGGAATCATATCTTGAAGACAAAACACTTGTCGGACTTGAAGGTGAAGAATTAGAAAAGGCATTAAAAAAACCTTTTTACACTTCAAAAGATTTAGGAATTTATATTGAATATGGCGAAGAACGTTATCAGTTCACAATTCCAATAGGCTACGATTGGAACGGTGCGAACGTTCCACCTTTCGCTTGGCTAATAATCGGCCAACAAAAAGAACCACGCTTTAAATTCGCAAGCTGTGTTCACGATTATATGTGCGAACATAAAGAAGTTGTCGGCTACAATCGTTATTTATCAACTTTGATTTTTGAAGCACTGTGCGAACACTTTGGACGATTCAACGATATTAAACGTTGGGCAATGTTTCATAGTGTTGATAATTTTCAGAAATGTAAGAAATGGAAAAAGGGGAAAGAAAAATGCTGACGACAGAATTGGCAATAAGTATTGCCGTGAATATTATTGTGCTTGCTTTTTTTGCAGGCGTTTATGTTTCTACAATTAAGAATCACGAAAAGATGATTGAAAATTTAGGAATAATTATTGATGTCAAAATCAAGGATTTAAAAGAAAACTTTGAAAAACATCTGAATCGTGTTGAACAAAAGCAGGATAAACACAATAACGTTATTGAACGTATGGTTCGTGTTGAAGATAGTTGCAAGTCGGCACATAAAAGAATGGACGAAGTGGAAGATTTTCAACACAACTGTATATTTAAGAAAGGTTCAAAATGAAGACATCAGAAGAAGGAAAAAAATTTATAAAATTAAAAGAAGGCTTAAAGTTAGAAATTTACAAGTGTTCTTCAAATGTTTCGACAATTGGTTATGGACACACCGGTTCTGACGTTCACGCCGGTATGAAAATTACAAAAGAGCAAGCAGAAAAATTGTTTGCTATGGATATTCAGATTCACGAAAACAATGTCAATCAACTTGTGAAAGTTCCACTGACACAAAATCAATTTGATGCACTCGTTTCGCTTGAATTTAATATCGGATATGGTGCGTTCAAAAATTCAACGCTATTGAAATTATTGAACGCCGGAAAGTATCGCGAATCTGCTGAACAATTTCCACGTTGGGTTTATTCCGGTGGAAAAGTTTCAGCCGGTTTGCAAAAGAGGAGAGAGGAAGAAAAGCGTTTATTCTTGAAATAAATGTCAATAGTCTGTTTTCGTTTTTGTCAGACTTTATTTAATTGACTTGCTTGTTGATTCAAGAAAGTCTTTTTT
>JAFQNY010000076.1 GCA_017395765.1 bacterium | reverse complement strand
TTCCACAAAATTGGAAGTTAAATTAAGATTATATAAAGTAAATATTTAGAAGTGTTTTTAGTGATATACTTTAATTAAGAGAGTTATAAGGAGTGAATTATGACAACGACTGTTTTAAATAATAAAAAATCATTAGCTTTGCAAGAAAAAGCTGTTAAACTTATTCCAGGCATGACCCAACTTTTATCTAAAAGACCTGATAGATATTCTCGTGGGGTATGGCCTACATATTTTAAAGAAGCAAAAGGGGTTGAAGTTGTTGATTTGGACGACAACAGATATTTAGATTTTTCTATCGGAGGTATTGGTGCAACGGTTTTAGGTTACGCTGATGAAGATGTTAATAAAGCAGTTATAGATGTTATAAATAAAGGTTCTGCATCAACTCTTAACCCTCCTGAAGAAGTTGCTTTGGCAGAAAAATTACTTGAACTCCATCCTTGGGCAGATATGGCAAGATTTTCTCGTGGTGGGGGCGAAGCTATGTCAATGGCAGTAAGAATTGCCCGTGTTGCTACCGGCAAAGATACTGTAGTTTTCTGTGGTTATCACGGATGGTGTGATTGGTATTTGGCAGCAAATTTAGGTAAAAAGGATGCGTTGGACGATCAGTGGATTGCAGGATTAAATCCGAACGGAGTGCCTAAAGGTTTAACAGGTACTGCAATTCCTTTTTATTATAACAATATTGAAAACTTTATGCGTGCGATTGAACAAGCTGGTGATGATTTAGCCGCTATAGTTATGGAGCCGATTAGAAACTATGAACCGACTCAAGAATTTATTGATGCAATTCATAAAGTAGCAAAAGAAAAGAAAGTTCCGTTAATTATAGATGAAATTACGGCAGCGTTTAGAATGAATAATGGCGGAGCTCATTTAAAATTAGGTTTTAATCCTGATATAGCAGTGTTTTCAAAAGCTCTTGGGAATGGTTTTTGTTCATCTGCTGTTATTGGTAAAAAATGGGTTATGGAATATGCTCAAGATGCTTTTATTACATCAACAAACTGGACTGAAAGGACAGGCTCTGTCGCTGCTTTGGCAATGATAGAAAAATTCATTAGAGTTGACGCTTCAACTCACATGCTTGCAATTTCTGATAAAGTTTGGGATATTTGGGAAACATTAGCTGATAAACACGGTTTAAAAATCCATATTGGTGGTTTTAAACCTCTTATTCACTTCTCTTTTGAAGAAAATCATTCTGTGAATATTGCATTTTTTACTCAAGAAATGTTAAAAAGAGGATTTTTAGCAGGTGGTGGTTTTTATGCAATGTATGCTCATACTTTTGAACAAGTGGAAAAATATGGAAAAGCTGTAGATGAAGTATTCGCAGAGATTTCTAAGCTTGGAAAAGACGTTGAAAATCATCTTGAAGGCTTACCTGCTGCTAGTGGCTTTGGCAGAGTAAATTAGTGGTGAAGAGGTAAAAGAGGTAAGTCGGATGTCAAATATCGCAATAATTACAGCTCGAGGCGGTTCAAAGAGAATACCTAAAAAAAATATAAAAGAGTTTATGGGCAAACCAATGTTGGCGTATGCTATTGAGGCTGCTCAAAAATCAGGGATTTTTGACGTTGTAATGGTTTCAACTGATAGTGAAGAAATTGCTGATGTAGCAAGAAAATACGGCGCAGAAGTACCTTTTTTACGCTCAGAAAGAACTGCAAGCGATAGTGCTACTACATTTGATGCTTTAGATGAGGTAATCAAAGAATATAAAAAATTGGGTAAAGAATTTGATACATTGTGTTGCATTTACCCTTGTGTTCCGTTTTTGAAAGCTGAAACATTAAAAGAGGCTTATAAAAAAATGGAAAACCATGATGCAGTTATGCCTGTATGTAAATATCCCGTTCCTATTGAATGGGCAATGAAAATTGAAAATGATTTATTAATCCCGAATGATAGAGAAGCTCAAAATATGCGTTCTCAAGATATTGAGCCAAAGTATTTTGATGTCGGAATGTTTTATTTTTGCAAAGTAAATAATATGTATGAGCATAATTCTCTTACTCCTGATGATTTGACAGCTTATGTAATAAACGAAAGTGAATGTCAGGATATTGATACGCCCGATGATTGGAAAATGGCTGAGATGAAATATAAGGTAATGTATGGCGTATAAAAGAGGACTTAAACTTTGGTCTGTTAATACAGATGTATATTACGAAGAAGCTAAAAAGCTTTATTCTCAAGGGGTTTTTGACTATATTGAGTTGTATGTTGTATCAAATTCTTTGGATACTTTGGTGAAGTGGAAAGATTTAAATATACCTTTTATAATCCACGCACCACACTTTGCACACGGATTCAATTTAGCCAAAAAAGAAAAAGAAGAATCCAATCTAGCAATATACAGAGAAGTCAAACAGTTTGCAGACGAATTAGATGCACAATTTATTATTTTCCACGGAGGAATTGATGGTGATATAAAAGAAACTGCACGACAGCTTGCGAGTTTTAATGAGCCAAGAGCCTTGATTGAAAACAAGCCATACAAAGCTTTACCAAATAAAATGGGCGGGGAATTTTGTAGAGGCTATAATATTGACGAAATCAAACTTGTAAAAGAAACTGCAAAATGTGGTTTTTGTTTGGATTTTGGTCACGCAATCTGTGCTGCAAATTCGATATTTGATAACACCCCTCACCCCAACCCTCTCCCACAAGGGGCGAGGGAGCAAATGATTTATGAATATTGCAAAAAGTTTTTGAAATTTGAACCTAATATGTATCATCTTACAGATTTAAATGACATTACGTCACCTTATGATTCACATTTACATTTGGGTACCGGTGAGTTGGATTTCAAGCAAATTTTTGATATGATACCTGATGAAAGTTATATTACTTTTGAGACTGTAAAAAATTCAAAAGAAGATTTGAATGATTTTATTGAGGATATGGAATGGCTGAAGAATTTTCAATAAGACTTGCTACAATAGAAGATATGGAGAAAGTTTTTGAACTTTCTAATGATGATATTGTCAGAGCTAATTCAATAAATCAAGAAAAAATCAAATGGGAAGACCACGTTGAATGGTTTAAAAATCGTATTAAAAAAACAACTGAGCCGTTTTATATTGTAGAATCTGAAAAAAAAGATTTTATTGCACAAGTTCGTTTTGATAAAAAAGAAGAAATAATAATTTCTATAAGCATAACAGAATCTTTTAGAGGCAAAGGATTAGCCTCAAAGATTATAAAAGAATGTTCTGAAAAAAGTGGTTTTAAAAAAATTATAGCATTTGTAAAAGAAGAAAACTTTGCTTCACAAAAAGCTTTCTTAAAAGCAGGTTTTGTTCTAAAAGAAAAAGAAGATAACTATCTAAAATATGAATATAAAAATTCTGTTTATGTGATAGCAGAAATGTCTGCAAACCATTGTGGAGACAAAGAGTTAGCTAAAAAAATAATCAAATCAGCAAAAGATTGTGGGGCTGATGCTGTTAAGGTGCAAACTTATACGGCTGATACAATTACAATCGATTGTGACAATGAAGAGTTTCAAATTAAAGACGAAAAAAGTCTTTGGAACGGCGAAAACCTTTATTCGCTTTATCAAAAAGCTTATACTCCTTGGGAATGGCAAGGCGAATTAAAACAATATGCTGACGAAATTGGTATTGATTTCTTTTCAACCCCATTTGATTTTACAGCGGTTGATTTTCTTGAAAGCATAAATGTTCCTTGCTATAAAATAGCTTCTTTTGAAGCAATGGATTATCCGTTGATAAAATACGCTGCAAAATTTGGAAAACCAATGATTATTTCAACAGGCGTATCTTCTTTAGAGGAAATTCAAGGAGCAATTGATGCTTGTAAAAGTGTCGGAAATAACGACATTACAATTCTTAAATGCACTTCTGCTTATCCGGCGCAACTGGAAGATATGAATATTATTACAATAAAAGATATGATAGAAAGGTTTTCTTCACAAGGGGTAAAAATTGGTTTATCAGATCATTCAATGAGTAATATTCCTTCAATTGTTGCTATTTCACTTGGCGCAAAAGTTGTTGAAAAACATTTTACTTTAGATAGAAATTTAGGTGGAGCTGACGCAGGATTTTCATTAGAGCCAGATGAGTTTAAGTCTTTAGTACAAGCAATTCGTGATACAGAAAAAGCTCTAGGCAAAGTTGATTACACTATAAACGAAAAAAATCGTAAATTTGCTCGTTCTTTATATGTAGTAAAAGATATCAAAAAAGGCGAAACATTTACTCTGGAAAACGTGCGTTCAATTAGACCGTCAAACGGCTTGCATCCTAAATATTATGAAGAAATATTAGGTAAAGTTGCGACAGAAGATTTAAAATTCGGAACTCCTTTAGAATTGGGTTTTGTAGATTTTTCGGAGTAAAAAATGAAAATAAATGAACTTATACAAGCAACAAACGCAAAAGTTTATGGGAATTTTGATAAAGATTTAGAGGTTCGAATTTCCACAGATACACGTACAATTCAAAAAGGGGATATATATCTACCCCTAAAAGGTGCGTCTTTTGATGGTGAAAAGTTTATTGAACAGGCTTTTGAAAAAGGTGCAATCGGCTCGTTTTGTACATATCAAACTAACCCTCGCCCCTTGAGGGAGAGGGAAGAATTTCTTAGTGAACATAGTGAACTTAGAAATTCGGGTGAGGGGTTCTCTTCAATCTACCTCCAAGTTCCGGATACTTTAATCGCTTATCTTCAGCTTGCAAATTATCGCAGAAACAAGCTTAACCTTAAAGTCGTTGCAATAACAGGCAGTTCAGGTAAAACTACAACTAAAGAAATCGTTGCCTCAACTTTGGAGAGTAAATATAAGGTATTTAAAACACCGCTTAATCATAATAATGAAGTTGGGCTTTGTCAGACAATTTTTGCAACTCCAAAAGATACAGAAGTTTTGGTTTTGGAGATGGGAATGCGTGGGCTTGGTGAAATCGAATTACTTTCTAAATACGCAGAACCTGATATTACCATAATTTCTAATGTCGGAACTGCGCATATAGGACGTTTAGGCTCTCGTGAAAATATTGCCAAAGCTAAGTGCGAAATTGTTAAATATCAGCGTGGAAATACGTTCATTGCTCACGATGACGAGTTGATTAAAAACACAGTGGATTTTAATGGTGAAAAAATATTTTATTCAATTAAAGAGGTAAATGTAATTGAGAGAAAGCCAAGTTATTCTAAATTTGAATATCAAAACCACATGTATGAATTGAATGTTGGCGGAGATTTTAATATTGAAAACGCTCTTTCTGCAATAAATACCGGTGCGAAATTAGGATTAACCATTGAAGAAATTCAAGATGGTTTAAAAAACTATAAACCTATTGAAAAACGCTGGGAGGCGGTAAATGCAGGAGGTTATGAGATTATTAACGACAGTTATAATGCTAACCCTGAATCAATGCGAGCGTTTGTGGATACAATTTTTGAGCTATATAGTGATTATTTGATCGTCCTTGGTGATATGGGAGAGCTTGGGGAAAACGAGGTTCAATATCACAAAGAATTAGGCGAATATATTTTCAAAAAAAATCCAAAGGCTAATGTAATAACAATCGGAAAGTTGTCTAAAAACATTGCAGAACCTAATTTTGAGACAATTGAAGAAGGGGTTGATTACATAAAAAATAATGTTCCAAAATCAACAAAAATTTTCTTAAAAGCCTCAAGAAGTATGAAATTTGAAAATATTATTGAGCAATTAAAATAAAAAAACTTGTTATTAAATATCGTTTTAATCGCGATAATGTTCATAGAGTGGTGAATTCGGGGTCAAAACTAGAAAAATTTAAATATGCTTTAGAAAGAAAAAGAATTCATAGTAGTATTGAGAAATTGGAACAAAAAGAAAAAGATTTAGATAAACAAATTGTTGAATTGAACGCTCGTGCTGATAGTTTAGAACAACACTGGCAAAATTTGTAAAGCAAAAAAGGACGGGTTTTAACCCGTCCTTTTTTTATATCTAAATACTTTTGAACTTCACTAAATCCTGTTTTCTCATTCTTATGTTTTCAGGAGTTATTTCGACCAGTTCATCTTCTGCAATGTATTCAAGGCAATCTTCAAGAGTCAATTCTTTATGAGCTTGAAGAGTTACCATAACATCAGCAGTTGCACTTCTCATATTGGTAAGTTTTTTAGTCTTACAAATATTAACAACAATATCTTGAGGGCGGTTACCTTCGCCGATTATCATTCCTCTGTAAACTTTTGTTTTTGGTGTAACAAAGAACACGCCTCTGTCTTCAAACTGAGCTAAAGCGTATGGAATTGCTTCGCCTTGTTCGTGAGCTAAAATAGAACCGCTTCTTTGTTTTGGAATATCACCAGCGTACGGCTTGTACTCATCAAATGTATGATACATAATGCCTTCGCCACGAGTCATACGGATAAATTCTGAGCGGAAACCGATTAGACCACGAGCCGGAATTGAGAACTTCATATTGGTTCTTCCGTTGGCGTTATGCATTTCTTGCATATTTGCTTTTCTTCCGGAAAGTCTGTCAATACAAGAGCCGGCATATTCTTCAGGAACGTCAACAAGAAGGTTTTCAAACGGTTCTTGAATATTTTCTCCTTCGCCTTTAAAAATTACTTCCGGTTTTGATACTTGGAATTCGTATCCCTCACGTCGCATTGTTTCTATTAAAATGCCCAAGTGTAATTCACCACGACCACTAACTTTGAAACAGTCAGTTGAATCAGTGTCTTCTACTCTTAGTGAAACGTTTTTTTCTAACTCATCATACAGTCTTTTTCTCAATTGACGAGAAGTTACAAATTTACCTTCTTGACCTGCAAATGGGCTGTCATTAACTGAGAAATTCATTTGCAAAGTTGGCTCATCAACTTTGATTAAAGGTAAAGCTTCAATGTTATTTACATCACAAAGAGTTTCGCCGATTTGAATGTCAGAGAATCCTGCAATACCTACAATATCACCGGCTTCAGCGGAATCGATTTCTACTCTGCCAAGGTCTTTAAACCCAAATAGCTTTGTTATTTTTCCTTTTGTAACTTTACCTTCTGAATTAACCCAAGCAACTTGGTCTTGTGATTTAACAACACCATTTACAACTCTACCAATTACTATTCGTCCAACATATTCGTTGTAATCAAGCGTTGTTGCTCTGAATTGAAGAGGTTTTGTCGCATCTCCCGGAGGTTCTGCAATGTTTTCAAGGATACAATCTAAAAGCGGAATCATGTCTTTCTTCTCGTCTTCCAAATTCTTAATTGCAAAACTGTTTAAGCTGCTTGCATACATATAAGGGAAGTCGATTAAGTCTTCTCTGTCAGTAAGTTCTGTAAATAAATCAAATACTTTGTCCAAAGTTCCGTCAGGGTCAGCAGCGGGCTTGTCAATTTTGTTTACGACAACAATAATTCGGATACCTAATTCCAAAGCTTTTGAAAGAACAAATCTTGTCTGTGGCATAGGACCTTCAGCTGCGTCAACGATAAGTAAAGCACCGTCAACCATACCTAATACACGTTCTACTTCACCACCAAAGTCAGCGTGACCCGGAGTGTCAACGACGTTTATTTTGATACCTGTATAGTCGATTGAAATGTTTTTAGAAAGGATTGTAATTCCTCTTTCTCTTTCCAAATCGTTACTGTCAAGAACACGTTCTTGCATCTGTTGGTTTTCTCTAAATGCACCCGCTTGTTTTAATAAACAGTCAACCATTGTGGTTTTACCGTGATCTACGTGTGCAATAATTGCTATATTTCTGATATTTTTAGCCATATTTATATTCCCTTGGTTAGTGTAAGTTTTACACTAATATTTTATAGCCCTAAAGCTTTGATTGCAAGTTTTTTAAATTATATGATATTTAATTCTTCTTCTAATTTATTGTAATCATTTTTAACTTTTTCAAAATA
>JAFQNY010000075.1 GCA_017395765.1 bacterium | reverse complement strand
TGGGGATTATGAAAAAGCTAAAGAATATCTCAATAAAACAACATTAGGTGAGAGTTGGGCTGATTTTGTAAAAACAGAATTCCGATTAGGAAATAAAGATAAAGTAAGGTATTATACGGAATACGGGTTAAAGGATAATTCATATACAGTGACCCCAAAAGAAGTATATGATTCAATAGATAGCTATCTTCAAACTTTTGATTCAAGAAAAGAAGGTATCAGATATTTATTATCAAAAAAATATGCGGATGTCGGTGCTGATTATATTGAGTATTTAAACTGTAATGAAGTAGTTGAAAATTCGTTTAAAGAAAGCTGTTTTTCTGCTTTTTATAAAAAATATCCAAACGGACAATTTTCAGCGGATTCTTTATATAATGTATTTATTTCTAAATATTTACAAAAAAAATATCATGATGCTCAACGAATGGGATTTATGCATCTTAAAAAGTTTGAAAATGTAAAATCATCTCCTGCAATTTTGTATTATATGGGAAAAATTGCTGCTAAACAAAAACATAATGAAGCTGCAAACAGGTATTATAAAGAAGTAATTGCTAAACATCCCGATTCTTATTATGCGTTCAGGGCTAATTATAATATTTATAAAGATGAAGGTGTTTTCCCTTATTCCCGTATAACCTCAGCTCCTGTAGTTTTTCCATATAAAAAATCTTTAGAAAACAATCTGATAATAAGGTTGGCTTTGTTGAAAGATTATGATTTGGTAGAAGAGTTAGGGAAAAAAGATAAATTTATACAAAGTTGGATAGCTTATCAAAAAGAAAATTATACAATTTCAGCTTTACTTGCAAGAAGTGCAATGGAAGAATTAAGTGTTAAACCTGCTTTTGATGATTTACGTTGGAGATTGATATATCCGCTACATTATTTCGATATTGTTGAAAAACATAAAAGAAATAATAATCCGATAATTTTACAATCAATTATAAAAGAGGAAAGTCATTTTAATCCTATGGTAAAAAGCGTGGTTAATGCATCCGGTTTAATGCAGTTAATGCCTGCAACATATAAAGAAATTACGGGAACTGATAGCGGTATTTTTGAAGTTGAAAGTAACATTAAAGCAGGTAGTACGTATTATGAACGACTTAAAAAAGTTTTAGGTAATAAAGATATTTATGCAATAGCTTCGTATAACGGCGGAATCGGTTCTGTTACAAATTGGTTTTCAAAATTAGTTTATTCCGATACTGATGAATTTATTGAACAAATTCCGTACCCTGAAACTAGAAACTATGTCAAAAAGGTTTTAAGAACATATTGGGTTTATGGAAATATCTATTAAAATAAAAGGCTCAAAGATTTTGCTTTGAGCCTTTTTGTTTTATGCTGCATATAATATGTTTGTAAAATTATCTTTGTTTTCAAAGAGTTTTTCGAAGATTTCTTTGTTTTTGGCTTCCAGAATTGTAAATTTGTCACTTCCTTTTGGATAATAAGCATTTCCTATTTGTATGCCTCGAACGCTGTCTCCTTTGATTTTTATTATACCAAAATCTTGTTTAGAATCTGCACTTATTAATCTTAAGCCATCAACTTTTCCTTCTGCGAAATTCTTTAAAGCGGTATCAAAATCCGGATGAACTGTTCTATAAGCTTTAACTGCGTCTGAGTTGATATTAAATTGGTTTGTGACTGCAGTTTTTAAAGACACAGGACCATCAAGTCTTGGAGTAAAGAATCTTCTTTGAGCATTAGGGGTATCGTTACGGAAGGATATATTTCTTAATTCATCTAAACGATTACCTTTGCTGAAATCTGAGATTTGATCAGTAACTCTTTGTAGCAAGTCTTCGTCTTTTTTAAGCGTGCCGAGATAATTCTCTTTTACTTTTGAACATTTTACTATTTTGTTATTTTTAACCGTAATATCAAGACCATCATGGGTAAAGGTGTATTCGGTAAGTTTTGAAGCTTTGTCTGTTAAGTTAGGTATTGTTGTATCAATTCCAGCTTTTTGTGCAAGTTCTGTAGCATCATTACCGCTTAATATGTTCCATTTGCGATTTGGAAGTGTGCAAACAGTATTTTCGCCATTACGGGTTATTGTCGGTCTGCTGAAAAATCCGGAGACTTTGTTTTTAGAGCCATTCCAAAGTACTTTAAATCCGTCGCCGATTTTTGCGAGTGCTGTAGTTCCGCTACCTTTATTATATGCTTTTCTGCATAAAGCAGCTGCTCCGATAGTAGCAACGGTGCCGATTATAGCCCAAGCTGCCGCGTGATTTTTCTTTTCTTCTTTTTCCTTACCTTTAAACGGAACAGTTGTTATGCCTGTTGTAGGCGCTGCTTGAGCCTGATTTGCGGTAACATTTGGGGTTGTTGCTTGAGCTTGATATTGATTAGCATTTGGTGTGTTATAAGCTTGCATAAATGCCTGATAAGCTGTTGGGCTATATGCCATGCTATCATAACCTCCGACGCCATAAAGACCTGTCATAGTGTAACCACCTTTCTATTAACCTATTAAAAAATTAACCTTATCTATATAAAGAAAATTTGTTAATAAAAATTGCTTTTTTTATAAAAAAGCTTGTTACAAAACTTAACAATATGTGGTTGGATTATATTTCGCCGATTAAATCATATTCTGTGGCGCTAATAATTTTAACAAGTTCAATATCTCCGGGGACGAGGTGTTTATCTGTTTTTATATTTACAATTCCGTCAATTTCCGGCGCATCATATTGAGTTCTTGCGATAACTTCTCCTTCATCAGAATAACATTCTATAATACAAGGAACGGTTTTGCCTACGAAATTTTGGTTGCGGTTTAAAGAGATTTCTTGTTGAATCTCCATTAACTTTTTCCATCTTTGTTTTGCAACTCGTTTTGGCACAAGAGGTTTTTGGGAATAAGACGGAGTTCCTTTTTCTCTTGAGTAACAAAATACTCCCATTCTGTCAAATTTCATATCTTTAACAAATTGGCAAAGATGTTCGAAATGTTCTTCTGTTTCACCCGGATAACCCACAACAAAAGCGGTTCTTATTGAAACATTTTTAATTTGGTTCCGAATATTTTCTATCATCGGACGATAGTCAAAAGACGGTCGATTCATTAGTTTAAGCATTTCCGGATGAGAGTGTTGCAGAGGTATGTCAACATATTTAACAATTTTTTCGCAATCGTTAATTGTTTTTAATAGTTCGTCTTTCATTTGAGTAGGATATGCGTACATAACTCTAATCCAACCCAATCCTTCGATTTTGTTCAATTCTTTTAAAAGTTCGCTTAACATCGGTTTATTGTAAATATCAATTCCGTAGCCGGTTGTATCTTGCGCAACTAATATGATTTCAGTAACCCCTTTTTTAACAAGTTGTTTTGCTTCATCAATTATGTTTTCGAGTTTTCTTGATTTGTAATTCCCTCTCAAATACGGAATAACGCAATAACCACATCTGTAATTGCAACCGTCTGCGATTTTTATATAAGAACTCGCACCCATTGTGATTTGTTGACGTTCTATCTCTTCAGGATAAATATATTCAGGATTAGGGTTAACTTCTTGTACATAAGAACCGTTTTCAACTTTGTTTATAACATCGATGATTTTAGTAAAATCAGTTGTTCCTACCACTGCACAAATTTCAGGAATTGCATTTTTTAATTCAATAGCATGTTTTTGTGACAGACATCCTGTTACAATAACTTTTTTCTTTGCTTCAATCATTTCCAAAATTGAATGAACGGATTCTCTTTCCGCATCAGCGATAAAAGAGCAGGTATTTATAATAACGATATCAGATTCATTTTCGTTTAAAGTTATTTTGTATCCGTTTTTTGTCAGGATACCCAAAATGAGTTCTGAGTCAACTAAATTTTTTGCACAGCCGTGACTAATTAATGCGATTTTTTTCATATTGAGATTTTATCATAGCTAAACTATCGGTGCAAATTTTAATAAAATAATGTGTTTTATTGAAATTTATAAATTAATTTTTATTAGTTTATTGAAACTTTTTTGTACCGGCAAAAAAGTTGCGCAAAAAACCACGTGCGCTGAAACTTCACTCATTAATCAATTGTAATGTTCGACCTTAGCGACTGAACTCGGAGAGGGGTAATAATAAACTGATTGCAGTACTATAATCCAAATATATTTACCCCATCCCCTCAAACAGCAGTCGCTTTGTTATTGTCTCACATACATTGATTATTCGTGCCGTTAGGCGCACAAATTTTATAACCTTACCTTGATACCGTACTTAAGTAAATAACACCCAAAATAATAATTAATAACTTTTTAAATAAAATACATTATTTAATTAAAACCCTTATGTTGATTAGACATGCTTTTCAAGATTTTTTGTCAATATAAAATTTTTAAATATTGAGGTAAATTTTTGTAAATATGGTTTTTTCTTAACAGTAATGAGGGGCATGGTCAATTGTAAATTTTTTTACGAAATTGTTTACTTGATATTAAGTTTGGAAGTTTTATTATAAATGTATTGAAAGACACGAAAGGAGTGATGGCTGTTAGACTTGGGGAGTGAAAAATACAATAGTCGAATGAGGAGATTTTAATAAATACATTTACCCCTAAAGAAGAATAAGTAAAATATCACAAATCAAATTTAAGAATAAAAAAATAGTTTTGAGAAAATTTTGGGTAGGAGATTTATTGGGTTACTAGAAAAAACTTGTGCTATGCACAAGCTTTTTTTTTGTCGTTATTTCTCGGTTTGCAGTCGGATGCATTTTGATACACGGCTTGAAAAGAAAGAACAGTTGGTTTGATAATTTTATTGGTGCATCAAAACGACGCCCCCTACCTGCTATTTATTCTAAATTTGTTATTAATATTCAAAAGAAGTCATTGTGGTAGCAAAAATTTCATCTTTTGGCATTAGCTTAGCTTCGCTACCTTTAACAAAGCCAAATAGCAATAGTGGCCATAAAATAATTCCTGCGGCACAAGTTCCTTTAACCCAATTTTTATCTTTACCCTCTATTTTTTTAGAATACATGATTTTTCTTTTGTTGCCTTTTGTATCGTATGCATAACCATTTGATACTAATAATTCACCACCATTACCCCAAAAGCCGGCTTTTTCGTAATCTTGAATAGTTAAAATTGCCTTATCTCCCTCTTGGAAAATTTTAACCCCTTTGTAAATAACATTTTCTTTAATTGTAGCTTGAATATTGTAATCTCTCATATCCTTTGTTGTTGTAACGGCATTAGGAACTACAGTAATATCCACACCATCCTTAACAGTTAATGCTTGAACAGGCAT
>JAFQNY010000074.1 GCA_017395765.1 bacterium | reverse complement strand
TTTAAAGACTGGTCAGAAGGATATCGTTTTGATGATAAATCTGTTAAATACCTTGTACGTTCTTGGGACATTTCAAAAGAATTTTTCTCAAACCTTTTGACAAATTTCTGGGAAATAAATAAAAATAATGCTTTTAATAATGTTGGGAATTCTGTAGAAAATTATTTAGTAAATTATGAAGGCCTAGAAAAACCGTCATGGTTTAAAAGAGTATTTAAATGTTTTGGTAAAACTTTAGAATATATAAAAAAAGAAAATATTTTAACTAATATAACTGAAAACTTTTTAGTAAAAGGACAACATAGGTTAAAATAAAAGAGACTATTCTAAGATTTTTATAGAGCAAATGTATCCTCACCTAGAAAAACTTGCAGATGAGTGTATTGATTTGTTAGAATATTATAATGCTTGTAAAATATGGTAAAAAAGGTTAGAATAAACAAAGTAGATAAGGAGAATTAAGAATGAGAGAAGCTTTTACTTACATGTTTAAAGACAATTGTTTTTGGAAGAAGGCACTACCTTTATTTTTGGTGTCATTGATTTCAGGACTAATGTTATGCTATGGAAATAATCATATTCCGTCCGGATGTCCGTTGGGTCAAACACCACAAGTTGCCCCTGTTGCTAATTTGCAAGTTATGGGTGTAAATTTCTTGGGATGGCTTATCGGATTGTTGGTAACCGGATATTATTTTGTAGCAGTTAAAGCTATATCCGGACAAGAAAAAAATATTGTCTTACCGTTTTTTAATATTTGGCAATGTTTTGTAAAAGGTTTAAAGGCTTTATTAAGCTTTTTCTTGTTAGGATTAGTTCTTGGTACTTTTTTTACATTATTATCAATATTGGTATCTTTAATGAATAATGTGTTGTCAATAGTATTTTTTATAGTTATTTTAGGGTTAGCAATGTTTTTCTTTGTAATGTTTGTTGCATTATTGAATTACCGAGCTAATACAGATAAAATTTTGGCAATTTTTGCTTGGAAAAAAGCTTATCAATTAATGGTAGCTAATAGAGTTGATTACGGTTGGGCTGTATGGTATCTAATAGTATGCGCCTTGGCAGTTGCTGCAATTTTAACATTAGTTATTCTCATTGGGGTATTTTTCTTCCCTGCTGCAGTATTTAATGAATATGTAATACTAGGAATAACAACATTAATCGGTACATATGTTTTGTTTGTTCAAATGTATTTAACTGCAAAAGCAGTAAAGCCAACAGAAGTTGTAGAATAAGTTTGGTTTTTATTTAAAGTTCGGGGTTTGCGTAGCAAACCCCGAACTTTATTAGTTTTTATTATATAATAGACCTATGATTAATATTGATTACATAACGCTTCAAAAGTTTTTTGATGAAAATATTGATTTTATAATAGGTGCGAGGTTACAAAAAATCCAACAACCGACTCGACGTGATTTTGTTTTTCAGTTGAGAAACAACGGGGAAAGTCGAAAGTTTTATATCAATATTAATCCGCAGTTTTATCATGTAGCATTTATTTCAAAAGAGAATGAAGAACGCAGGGGGATAAATATACCAAAACAACCTCCAATGTTTTGTATGCTCTTAAGAAAATATCTTGAAGGATGCAAAATTTCTGATGCTTGTTCCATAGAAGGTGAAAGAATTCTGGAACTTCATTTTGAAACTATGGATGAGTTTTCTCAAAAACGTTCGCTTTGCCTTTGTATAGAGCTTATGGGAAAACACTCTAACGTGATTCTATATGATAGAGAAACAAAAATTATAATCGGGTGTGCGCATAATGTAGGGCCGGAAAAGAGTCGCTATAGGGAACTTCAAGGTGGCCAAACCTACATCTACCCTCCAACTGGTAATAATAGCTTTAATGGAATTCCGCTTTACAAAGTCCTTGAAGGGGATTTACCCCTTAATGAGAAACTTGATAATTATTTTGCTTTAATCCAAGAGGGGGTAAATCTTAAAGGTGGGAAAAACCAATTACTTGAAATAGTTACTCCAAAATTAAAGAGAACCAAAAATTCTATTGATAAAATATCTCAATTATTGAGTAAAAGAGATAAAACCGAAGAATATAAGCTTTACGGAGAACTTTTGACTGCAAATCTTTATCAGAAAAAAGATTATTCAAAATCTATTGAGGTTTTAAATTATTTTACGGGGGTAAATATAACTATTGAACTTGATGAAACTAAAACTCTCAATGAAAATGCGCAAAGATATTTTAAGCTTTATACAAAATCCAAAACGACTAAAGAAAAGTCTGAACAAATGCTTTCTGAACTTGAGATGGAAAGAGAGTATTTAGAGAATGTCTTGTATAGCATAGAACGAGCTTGTAGTATAAAAGAGCTCGAAGAAATAAAAGGTGAGCTAGGAATTATCCCTCACCCAAGCCCTCTTCCGCAAGGGGCAAGGGAGCGTGAACTTCTCAAATGCGAAATTAACGGCTTTGAAGTTTATGTTGGTAAAAATAACAAGCAAAATGATTATATAATTTCTAAGCTTTCTAAGGACGAAGACTATTGGTTTCATACAAGATTATGCGCGGGTTCTCATGTTTTGTTAAAAGTACGAGAGAATGAACCTAATGAAGAGACTATTTTTGAATGCTGTAAGCTTGCACGAGAATACTCATCAGCAACTCAGCCTTCTAAAGTCGGAGTAATTTACACAAAACGTAAGTTTATCAAAAAACCTCCTAAAGCGCCTTTAGGTTATGTGATTTATAAGAACGAGAAAGAGATTTTAGTTTAATACCTAGGTATGAATCTGGAGCCGTCAGATTCTTCTCTTGCAATAATTTCTCTTACAACTTTGCTTCCCCAAGAAGATCTCTCTTTTAAGAACTCTTTAGAAAGACTTGTTTTATGAATTTCATCAAACCCACGAATAGCTCTTTGTAAAAGCTTTCTTGTGTTATCATTGGTGTTTTCGATAATTTCTGCAATTTCTTTAATTCTATAGCCTTCCAATAATAACATTTTTAGTAAATTTTTCTTCTTAGTTGACAAAGCTCCGTCTCTTGGAAAATCGATGAGATATTTTATCTGGTCTTTTAGCTCAAACATTTCAGTCGCAAGGTCTGTGCTTTCAACCTGTTCAGCAAATTTTTCGAAGTTTTCTATGTTTATTGTTTCAATTTGTTCAGGTTTTGGGGGAATTCGCTGACTTTTCATTTCTATCATAATAATTTTAGGATTAAATGTTCCGTTCTCTCTTTTTCTGTTTACAATATCCCAAAATTTTAACCTTAAATCTTGTAAAAAATCCTCAAAAGGCATGCCGGCTTGTTCGTTATAATCCTCTAACGCAAGTTTTTGCAGATACTTATCTATTGTCTCACAGGCTTTTAGTTTTACTCTGCTATCAGATGTGGAAAAATATTCTGACATAGCTCCGGTAGCACCGGTCCTTTTTGAAATTTTGGTTTGGGTTATTTCTAAAACATCTGTTGTTAATTTTTGTGGTAAATATTTTAACCCGTTAAGGTTAATTTTTCCGCAAGACTTTGGTCCGTAGAATTTATTCCATAGTATTGTATTGTTTTTTGAAATGATATTTCCAATCTTATTGATTTTTTGCATAAAATCCCCTGTTAAAATTTTGGTTTATCGGCCCAAAAGAGGCGGGAAACCGCCTCTTTTGGAATTGTATGATAAGTGTGTGTGTAGTATTTGATTAGCCGAAAATACCTTCAAGATCTTCAACGATATCTTCGTTTGGAGTGTCTTTACCGCATTCGCAGTCACAAACTGTATCCATTTTTTCGATAATAGCATCTAATTTATCTTGGTTTTCTTGTAAAGTCCAGTCGATATCGCCAAGTTTTGCATTACCTTGTTTAAGAGCACTTAGAATATCTTTTAACAAGTTAGTATAATCAGTATATTTTCCAACTTTATCGTCTAGAGAAGCTACTAAATCTTCAATGTTATTAACAGATTCAAATAATCCATCAAGGTTAAGAGAATTCAAGAAGTTAAATAATCTTTCATCTCTAACTTTTACGTAATCCATTAATTCGCCTAAATCAGCATCAGGACCTACTCCTTTAATAGAATTTTTGATGTCCGCAACATCATTTTTAAGTCTTGCAAGATAAGCAACTGCTGTATTTAATTGATTATTTAAATCTTTAGTGTTTTGTTCTATTCTTGCTTGAACTTCAGCATCAGCTTTTTGATTCTTAATGGTTTCTTTTAGGTCTGTAGAAATACCGCTTAAATAACCTTTAGCACCGTCAACGGCATCCATCATTCCTTCATGGTTCTTTTGAGCTTTCTCAGCAGCGTCAGATGCAACATCAAGAATATTATTAAGAACGACAATTGCACTATCAGCTTTTGTATTTAAGTTATCGATTTTACCACCAATAATTTCTGTGTTTTCTTCTACAGAGTCTCCAAGACCTTCTAATAAATCTTCTAAGTCATTGAAACCGTCAATCATTTCTTTTGTGATAATGCCGGTAAATTTAGCAACAACGTTCATTTTTCTGATTAATTCTTCTCTGGCATGTTGAGCTTCTTTAGCAAGTTTTACAACTGTTTTTTCAAAATGTTTAACTGCTTCTAAGAAGGTTTCTCTGTTTCCTTTGACAATTTCATGTATATTCATATTGAACATTTGTTCGAATTTAGCAAAGTCTTCTTCAGATAAATCGTTATTTTGAATAGCTTCAACAAGTTTATTATAGTAAGTTGTATCGCTTGCAATTGCTAGTAATGAATCAGTATTAGCAACCAACATATCTAATTTTTGGTTAGAATATTTATTTGATTCATTTAATTCTTTTAATTGAGCGTTTGTAATTTGACCGTTTTTGAAGATTCCGCCTAATAAACCTAATTCAGCTCTTTCTGCTTGAGTGTATGCAAAATATGCTTTATATTGGTTGTCAATCATTTTATCAAGCTTAATATTGATTCTGCCTAACTGTTCAATAATCATTTCGTAAGCTTCTGCAGCTGATAAATTACCTTCTTTTACTCTTGTTGAAATTTCTGATAAAAATTTGGTAGCTTCTTCCAAAGTCATTCCGCTGGCAACAAGTTGAGTTTCAATAGACTTTTGATAAGCATTATTTTCTAACATTAATTTATACATATTAGCGTAAAATTCGTTAGCAGTCATTTGATTTTGTTGGTAAGCACTAATAAATTCTGCAACTTTTGCATTTAATGCAACCATTTCTTCATACATTAGTTTGTTTTGTTTAACCATTTCTTCCCAAGAAGCTTGCATATCTTGCCACATAGCAGTGATTGCACTCATATCAACCGTAACATTAACATTTGTTTCTTGATTTGTGTTAACGTTAATAACTGTTGAATCTGAACCCGGTGCGATAACGTATGGAGGATATGGTGTTGGCGGTACAAATTTTTCACAAGATGATAATGCTAATGCCCCTGCAGCTGCAACTAAAAGAGTTTTTAAGCTTTTTGATACTTTAACACTGTTAACACCTTGAAACGCCATATTATTTTGACCTACTGCCTGAAAAGCTTTCATTGTTTCTTCAGGGTTTTGGATAGGTTCTTTAATTGTTGATGGTTTTGGTTGCTCCCCGTTGTTTTTTAGAACTTTTTTGTTCATTAATAACATTTCTTGTGAATTGATTTTCATAAATATAGACTCCTTTTTAAGTGTAATTTCTATTCTTCGCAAAAATATTAAACCTCGTAAATATTTTTTTTGCTAGTAATTTTAAAATTTTAACAAAACTTTACAAAAGGTGATAAAAAAGGCAATTTTTAAAAAGTTAAATACTTTATATATATGTAAGAGATATTTAAGCGAGAGATTTAACAAAATGGCAACAGTTTATTCAGCAATAGAAAGAAACAAAAAACCTGCAGGAGCAATCGAAATTCCTGAAGATTTTGATTTTTATTACTTGAATAAAAAAGACCGTCAAATGAGATTCAATAATGGCGGAGACCCAATTTATGCAGTTTTCGACAGAAT
>JAFQNY010000073.1 GCA_017395765.1 bacterium | reverse complement strand
TTGTTCCAAAAAATCCACACGACGGGGCTTCTGCTGATTCTAAAAATATTATGCATAATAAGTTTTATATCTTTGACGATTCTGTTTTAATAACAGGTTCTGCTAATCTGTCGCATACAGATATGTCAGGATTTAATACAAATAGTATTGTTGTAATTAAATCAAAACAGATTGCAGGGATATATAAAAAAGAATTTGAACAAATGTATAACGGAAAGTTTCATACAGAAAAAGAAAAGATTTTAAATAACAAAATTAATGTTTCAGGAATCCCGATAGAGGTTTATTTCTCTCCAAAAGATAAAGCCATCACATCTGCTGTCTTGCCGTTGATAAGAAGTGCGAAAAAATATATTTATATTCCGACCTTTGTTTTAACAGAAAGAAGGGTTGCTGAAGAATTAATCAAGGCAAAGGCTCGAGGTGTGGATGTAAAAGTTATCATTGATGCTTTGAGTGCTTCAAACATTCATTCAAAACATAATCTTTTGAGAGCAAATAAACTTTCCGTAAAAACAGAAAATTATGCCGGAAAAATGCATTCGAAATCAATTATTGCAGATGATAAATATACAATTATAGGTTCTATGAATTTTTCGTATAGCGGAGAAAACAAAAATGATGAAAATTTAGTTTTAATTCAGGATGAGACAATAACTAAATTTTATAAAAAGTTTTTCCTTGAACAATGGAATAAAATCGATGACAAATGGTTGAATTTTGACCCTAAGTCAGAAGGCTTTGATTCAATAGGTTCTTGCTATGACGGAATTGATAATGATTATGACGGCACTGTTGATTCAAAAGATATTGCTTGTATTAAGTGATTAATAATTATACATATTCAAACCGCCTGTTCCGAATGTGAAGTAACCGTTTTCCGAACCGCATCTGCCAGGGTTTGTAATAGGTAGACCGTAATCAATAGAAATCGGCCCGACTCCCGGAATATAAACTCTTAGGCCGATACCGGCAGTGATTGCATGTTCCGGTCTGTCAAACAATACGTTTGTAATTGTAGGGTCGTATATCTTTCCGGCATCTACAAAGAACGTCAAACGCATTTTATGGAAAATATCCCATTTTAATTTATCCACAAAAGGTAAAGGTGTTGCTAATTCTGCGGAACCCATAACAAAAGATTCTCCGGTGCCTACACCGTTCATTCTGTAACCTCTTATTGAATACGGTCCGCCAAGACGGTATGCCATTACTTCAGGCATTTCATCTCCATGGATTTTCACTCCGGCTTTAGCAGTTAGTGAGAATGAAGATTTTTTGAATACAGGGAAAAATCTTGTAACTGCCCCTGATAGTCTGCCGTGAGTATGGTTAAAGTTTGAAATCCCGATGGCTTCATTGTATTCTGCTTGAGCAATAACACCTTCTCTCGGGACTTCTTTGTCATCTAATGTATTATACTTTATTCCCGGAGTTAAGTGTAAGAAAAATCCATCACTTAATTGTTTAGCTCTTTTCGAAATATCTAAGTTATTTTGTTTATACATTTGAGAAATGGAGTGAAAATCTCCTTCTTTTAAGTGAATGTGTTCAACTCCCGCAGAAAAACTTGTTGAAAGATTTTCGTATCCCTGAACTTTATGTTCAACCCCGGCTTTTAATCCGAATCTGCGTTCAATTGCAAGCGGAACTTGCCAGCTACCCATTTCTCTGTAATATAATTTGCTCATTAATGAGTTGTCTGCATTTAAAAAATAAGGTTCGAAAAACCCGAGTTCAACTTGATAATTCATATGGTTTTTTATTGAAGCATCTGATAATAAAATTCCTGAACCCAAGATGCCGGTTAAAGAAACTCTTTGAGCCCTTCCGAGGAAATTGTCTTCTTTTAAGCTTATTGAACCAAAAGCTCCAAGACCGGTGTCTATACCGCCACCTAAAGCTATTGAATTTGTACTTTTTTCTTTGACAACTACTGTTACATCATAAGTGTTGTCGTTGTTTTCGCTAGGGGAGATTTCTCGGTTTACTTCGTCAAAAATTTGTGTAGAAAAGACTTTTGCTAAATCTTTTTTGAGATATTCTTCATTATAAACGCTTCCGGCATGTGTTATTATGTTTCTTGTTATAACGTAGTCTTTTGTGTTTTCGTTGCCTGAAATTTTTATTGAATTTATTATGCCTTCTGCAATATTAAAGGTTAATTCTCCCTCGGAATTATCTTCGACAGACACTACTTTTGCCAAAATATATCCATTTTCGTGGTAGTGTTCCTGGATTTTTTCGACTGATTTGTTTATTTCAATTAAGTTTTGTGGCTTATTATTTAAGCCTAGTATATATTTCTGCAATTCTGCGGTAGAAAAAACACTGTTCCCTGTAATTTTTATGTTTGAAACTAAGATGTTTTCTTCCAAAGTGAAAACTATATCAATGCTGTCATCAGGGTTTAATGTAGGTTCGGCAGAAATGTTCTCGTTAAAATATCCGGTTGAATACAGTTTTTGTAAGGATTTTTGTACCATTTCGGTACTAAAAAAGTCTCCTCGTTTAATATTTATAAGTTCTAAAGCTTGGTTTTCGTCGAAAGTTTTTAGACCTATAACTTTAACTGAGGATATGAATTTTCCGTCTATATCGACATTGTTTTCGGAATTGTTTTCAATAGAGGCAACGTAGCTTGGAGTTTCCGGCTCCGAAACTTTGATGTCGGAAAATATGTTCCGGTCTGTTGTATATGTTTTTTCAGGCTGAGTTTCTGCAATAGGGTTAAAAAAGTTATCATTATTTTGAGTCGGTATAAAATCTCTTTCGGCCGGTTTTTCAATAAGCGGTTGTTCGTAAGAAACATTTTTTATAGGATTTTCTGACGGTTCGATTGAAGATGAAAAATAATCCGCTTCGTCGAATTTTCGAAGTTTAAAAGGGATGATTGTATTGTTATTGGTGTTTTGGGGAACATTTAGATAAATAGGGTTTATAAGTTGTTTTTTGTTTGCTTCAGCACTAAGAAAAGGTTCTTCATAAAATCCGTCAGCGTAAGTTTTTGAGCAAGACAAAATGCAGGACAACAATAACATTGTTGTCAATAATTTTGGCAACTTATTAACAGTATTATTTTTTAATACCATACTCCCTTTATTAAGTTATCTACTCCCCTCTTGCTTTAAATATCAGACTCGGTTAAAGAAAGAGTCGCTTGATAAAACCCTTTTGGGTCGTTTGAACCAAACGAATTTCTTAACACATTTGAGCCTATGTTGACTGTTATATAGGTTGTGCCGTTTGGAATATAAACCTCATATTTGCCTTGCCCTTTGATGTATTTGGTATCTGTGCCGAGAATAGATGTAATAGGATAAGCTACAATTCCCGGACTTTCGTTGGGGTGTGAACCAAATTTGCAATTAGCAAGGGCTTGCCCTTTCGGTTTGTTTTCTATATTGGCAAAAGCTACATAACGTCTTCCGTTTATTTCAAAAATAGCTTCTTCAAAGCCGTTTTCTGTTAATGTTTTAGCTTTTAAATAAAGTGTTTTGGCCTCCGGATTATTTGAAACAACTTTAAATTTACTATAAAGCGGTGATAATAAATTTCCGGTGTTATCTGTAATGTTTGCGGTAAGAACAGGGCTTGTAAGGGTCTGAATTTGTAAATATTCGGATAAATTTATTGTAAAGCTCATATTAGCACTTTCTGCAAAAGCTGAAAGTGAACTAAAAATTATCCCTGTAAATACTAATATATGCTTTATAAAATTTTTTTTCACGATACTTTTTCAGTTATATTAACTTGTTTTGAAGCTAATATAATTCCCCTAACAGATACTCTTCCCTATTACAAATTAAATTTTAATATAAAATCATTAAGAACGCTATATTGTAAAGTTTTTATAACTTTATACCCCATAAAAAGAAAAAAGGACGCCTAATTCGTCCTTGAAATGGTAAGTATATAAAATTTAGTTTTGTTTTTTTTTGAAAGGCTCTTCATCCGTGATGAGCCTTTGGTTTTTTATAGATAATTCAATAAGCTCATATTCATTGATGCAGAGCTGACTTGTAAGCTTGCTTGGTAAGCGTATTGAGCATTCATCCATTGAGTTATTGCTTCTGCATAATCAATATCTCTAACTTCTGATAATAGAGTAGTCAAACTTTCATTGCTTGTTTCAAGGGTTGATGAAGTCATATCAAGCCTGTTTGCAACTCCCCCGAATTTGGTTTGTTCAGTGGTTATTGTATTTAGTGAATCTGAGAACATATCCAATGTTTCATTCATCTTTTTGTAACCTTCTTCAGTATCTCCATCAATAACCATTTGGAGGGAGTTGCTTAATTGTTTAAGAGCGCCCATAACTCCTACAACTTCTTCTTCAGCTCCTTCTGTTAAGTTGCTTATATCAGCGCAAATAGTGCCGTTTTCATAACGGTAAACTTCAACAGGATTACCGGTGGCGTCGTTTTCTGTTGTTTTGATTACTCGTTTTCCGGTGTTTTCATCGGTATAAACACCTTGACCGGTCGGTACAGCAGCCCTGTAGTAACCAAAAACTTTGTCACCAGTTGTGTTAATAGTTTCAAATACTCCATCAGATACCTCCGTTTGTCTTATATAATCCGGGTTGTCGTGCGGTGTTCCGTTATAAACGATATCCCCGTTTTCATCTATTGTATAAGCCAATGTTTTTGTATTTGCTCCGGAAAATATGTAGTTATCGTTATATTCGCTGTTTGCTAAATCAACCATTGTTTTAGTAATCTCATCTATCTCAACTTTTAGAGCTTTTAGAGAAGATTCTCCGTAAGTTTGGTTATTTGCTTGGACAGCTCTGTCCCAAGCTTGGGAAAGGTATCCGGTTGATAATGATAATAAATCGTCTAATGCCGCTAATTCAGAAGATGCCATTGCAACATTAGTTTCAAATGTTTCAATTTGTCCTAATTGCTTGTTTGTGTTTAAGATGTTTACAGCTGCAATAGGATCATCTGTAATGTTAGTAATTTTACTACCGGAAGTTAATTGTGCAGTAAGTCTTTCAAAGTTATATTGATTCATTTGCATATCTGCAAGGAGCATTGCGTATCTACCGCTTGATGAAACTCTGTTTACCATTTATTAACCTCCTAAACTCATTAAAACATCTAAACAACTGTTACAAGTGTTGAAAACTTGTGCTGCAGCTGAATATGCTGTTTGATATTTAACTAAGTCCACTAATTCTTCGTTTAAATCAACGCTGTTGTTACTTTTAATTTGATTATATATAGAATCAACGACATCTTGTTGAGTGTCAACAAGAGCCTGTCCGTTACTGCCTCCGGCAGCGATTTTTCCCAATAAGCTTGAATAGCAATCTTCAATTGACATATTGTCCAAGATGCCGACTTTTTCATTTCTGGTTCCTAACATTGCGGCTGCGTTTTGTCCGTTACCGACTGCGTGTATGTCAAAGTTGTTTGTCGGGTCATCAAAATATGCGCAAGCCAGTAACCAACATCCGTCATCACTTAATAATTCGGAGTTTATAGAAATATTTCCTGCGCCGATTCCGTTTCCGTCAGCACTGACAAATATATCGACTTTATTAGCATCTGAAAGTTCTCCGCTATCATTAGGATTAATATGGTATGCACCGTTTCTTGTATTCAAATCGTTAAACAGATTTGCAATTGCTAAAGAGATGTTATTAAGCGTTTCCTGTGCTTTACCAAGGTTTTGACCGTCAGCGTTTAAATCTGTTGAATGTAACATTCCTCCAAGAGCTCCGCTGGTGATAACAGAATTTGCGTCAGCAACAACCATTTCCCTGTTTCCGCTTGAATTGTTTACAATGCTTATTACAGCAGCTTCCCTTTGTTTTGGTTGTCCGTTTGCGTCAAGAACCGGATCGCCGTTCTCATCTCTTACTATCCAATCTGCAGGATATCCGTTCGGAAATTCTGTCGGGTTTGCTTCGACATATTGTTTAGCAGTTTGAAGCTCAAGTTCTCCTGTTACAACAGAACCTTTAACCATAGCAATTCCGCCGACATATAAATCAACAGAACCGTTATGTTTTTCTTCAATATTAATCTCAACAAATTCTGCGATATCGTTTAAAACCATATCTCTCTTGTCAAGAAGGTTGTTTGCTTCCAAAGTTCCTGTTTGAGTTACAGCAAGAGCTTTGTTAATTTCTGCTAATTCTTCTAATTTATCATTAAAAATTTCAAATTGACTGTAAATTTTAGAGTTTTTAAGAGCTTCTAAACTTTCACCGTCACCTAAAGCTTTTGAACCAAGTTCTTGAAGTTGTTTATCTTTAGCGTTTAATGCCGCAGTTAAAGTTTTTGCGTTTTCAATGAAATTAACTCTTGCCGTTGAACTTGCAGGATATTCTTGTAAGTTGTTAACAGCTTCGTAAAAAGATTCTAATGCGCCGGTAATTCCTTCCCCGTCTAAATCGTTGAACAAATCTGCTAAATCTTGCAAGCTGCCTAATTCTTCTTCGTATTGTTTTAATGCTGAAAGCTGATCTCTGTAATAGCTATTTAAATACGCATCATTATAACGTGTGACATTTGCTATCATAACCCCGCCGTTAGCACGGATTTGGTTATAAACATTATCTCCGATTGCTCCGGCAATATTTCTTGTTGCAAGATTTACACGTTGTTTTGAATAACCTTCGGTGTTCATATTTGCAACGTTATGTGATACAACGCTAATTGCAGATTCGTTTACTGTTAAAGCGTTTGATGAAATATTTAATGCGTTAAATAAGCTGACCATTTTTACCTCTTTTATTTGAGTGCTTAAATACTATCCGAATACCTGACCATTAAATTTGCTCATTAATAGTCCACATATCCAAATCTTGTGTGTCTGTAGTTTTTCCTGCTCCGTTGTAGATACTTCCTTGAGGAGCGAATGCATTAACAATCGTTTCCAACATCTTGTTGGTAATTATAATGCCATGTTTTATTAATTCCACGTTTTGATTATTTAGTAACGCTAATTGCTCGAAAATGTTACAAATCTTAACTTTTCTTAACATTAGAGGCTCTGAAAACTCGGGTTGATTAGCCTCTGAAAAGCTTATGAAATCTGACATTTTGCCATCTTTGCCAAGTAGTTCGACGGAGATGTTTTTTCGAGCTTCGTTTAGCTTAACAATTGAGTTGTTTGTGGCAATTATTTTATTATCCAAAACTCCTAAATCATCCGATTTTGCTTTTTTGAGTAATTCTTTTTTTTCTTCGAATAATTCTTTGAGTTTAGAATAAGCTTCTATTTCTTTGTCTAATACTGTTATTAATTTTTTGAATTTATCTTTATACATTGTATTTAAATCCTTTATTAGAACAGATATTTGATAAATCTGTTGAAAATACCTTCGTTTTGGTTTCTTGAAATATTTCCTCTTCCTGATAATGCAAATTGTAGATTAGAAACATTGTAGGAATAAATTTCACCGTTTACATTTAGCCAACGAGGATCAACAACTCCGGTTACAATAAAATCCATTCTTTCGTTGCCGTTAACGATAGTTTTTTTACCTTGTACGGATAAATTCCCGTTAGGAAGTTGTTGTACTACCTGACAAGCGATTTTGTCGCCTAATTTCATAGCTCTTGAACCAACAGCTGAGTTTGAAACTTCATTTGAGCCACCAAAACCGTCAGAGTTTTTAAGTGATAAGCCAAACCATTTGTTTAAAAATGTTGTAAACGTATCAACCGTAGTAGATGATTTTTCGCTTGAATAAGTTAAATTATCATTCAAAGAAATGTTTTCATCCATAATTATTGAAATCAAATCTCCGATTTGGCGAGCTTGAACTCCACCAAACAGAGAGCGAGGAACTCCTTGATAGTGTTGAGTTGCACCAAGCGTGAATAATGATTCAGCGTGTACTGATGGTGTTATTAACATTGTTATTAATATTAAAGTTGATACTAATACTTTTTTCATGAATACCTCTCAAGTTTCTTAAATTTTTAAGTCTTTAAGTCTTTAAGACTTTAGGACTTTAAGTTCGTTTTAAATTTTCAATTTGCTTTGCGTTTTAACTTTATCATTATTTTAATGAACTTAATGTCTTAACGCCTTAACGTCTTAGTGAATTTCTTAACACAGATATTCTGCTATTACACTTCTACCATACATAAGTCCGTATTTAATATCCTCATCAGTTATATTAAATTCTCCAACGTATTCAGCGCATTTTCTAATATCGGTAACGTCAACTCTTTCCAACAAGCCTTTTGGTGCAGTTTTAGTTGCAGAGCTTGTTTCTTCAATTACGGAATTATTATTTTTATCAGCAGGTTTGCTTAATTGGCTTGCAGAACTTCTTAACGCATTTACTGCTGAAAATCTTTGTACATTATTATTTTGTCCTATTGATGATAACATATCTTTTCAGTGATTAAGTGACTAAGTGAACAAGTGACCAAGTCTATTTTGGCGTTTGTTTTCTTAATCTTCTTCTCTCACTTTCTCCTTTCTTTTCTTGATCACTTGGTCACAGACCTCTTGATCACTATTTAACATATTTTTCCATTTGTTTATAAATTTGTTGAGCCATACCGATACTTGAGCGTGGATTGCTTGCCATATCGTGGCCAATTTGTTGATAAACTATTGATTTGAATGTGTCAACATATTGACCGTCTTTTCCGAATAATCCGCCTTCTTTATCAACGGTCTTATCCATTTCAGTTAACATTTTTGTTATAAATATTGCTTCAAATTCTTCTGCAGCTTTTTGTAATTGTGCTTTTGAATCCCCTGCTTCTTTAATTCGATTGTAAAGCACCTGATCAGAGTTAACTGTACGAGCGTTATTTAAATCATGTTTTATTAAATCAAATGATGCTGTTGAAAAATCCATATTTTATCAGTGATTAAGTGACTAAGTAAACAAGTGACCAAGTCAATTTTGGTTTTTATTTTCTTAATCTTCCTCTCTCACTTTCTCCTTTCTTTTCTTGATCACTTGGTCACTGACCTCTTGATCACTTCTAAATTATTATCAACTCAGCTTGTAAGCTACCTGATTTTTTCAATGCTTGTAAGATTGAAATTAAATCAACAGGAGCAACTCCTATGGAATTTAATGCTCTGATTAAATCATTCAAGTTGCTGTTTGCAGGCATTTCGACCAAACTGCCCGGAGCTTTATTTATTTCTATATCAGCGTTTTCAAACCCGACAGTTGCACCGTTTGCGAAACTGTTTGGTTGTGAAACTTCGTTAGTTGTTGAAACCGTAACGGTGATGTTTCCGTGAGCTACCGCTGCCGGAAGTAATTTTACATCTGCACCGATAACAACAGTTCCTGTTCTTTCGTTAACAACTACTTTTGCTCTTTCTAATGTCGGAGAAACTTCCAAGTTTTCAATCAATGAAACGAAAGTAACTCTGTCATTCATAAATCTTTGAGGAATTTCAACTCTTACTGAACTTCCGTCGATTGCTCTTGCCGGTGCAAGTTTTGAAACAGTATCAGCAATTCTTGAAACCAAAGTATAGTCTGATTTATCCAAACAAAGAGTTATAGAACTTTCATCTCCGATTTCTGTATAAATATCACGTTCTATGATTGCACCACCAGGGATTCTGCCTGATGTTGTAATAGCAGTTCTTGCAGAAGATCCGCCCGCAATTTTATTAATACCACCAACAGAAAGTGGGCCTTGAGCTACAGCTACAGCTTCACCGTTTGGAGCTTTAAGGATTGTTTGAACAAGCACCCCGCCTTCTAAGCTTTTTGCGTCAGCTATTGCAGAAACTGTAACATCAATTTTATCGCCATTCTTAGAGAATGGAGGAACTGTTGCTGTTACGATAACTGCTGCTGATGCACCTTTTTGGATATAGTTTTCTTGTTCGATTACTGTTCCGAGGTTTCTTAATAACATTTTGTTAGTAATCTGAGTTGAACGAGAGTTATCACCGGTTCCGGGTAAGCCTACAACTACACCATATCCGACAAGTTGGTTTTCTCTAACCCCTTTAATATGAGTAAGGTCCATAATTCTTACTTTTGCTTCAATTGCATTTGCAGGAATTATGCCTGATACCATTATTAGTGTTAATATTGTTGCTAAAATTCTTTTCATATACTTACCTCGTTTTGTAAGTCTTTAAGTCTTTAAGACTTTAGGACTTTAAGTTCATTTCAAATTTTCAATTTATATTGCGCTTCAACCTTGTCATTATTTTAATGAACTTAACGTCTTAACGCCTTAATGTCTTAACGACTTTTCTCAGATATTCACCAATACTCTGTTTTCCCCGATTACTTTTCCTGTGTAAACTTTTTTATAATTTTTGTTTTCTACGTTTATGTAGTCTCCTGTCATACCATCTGCCATTGCAGTTCCGTCGATAGTAATCATTACTGCTCCGTTTGATACAAAGAAAATTCTTACTTCACCGTTTCTTGCGACATCCGGTTTCATTTTTACAAACCTTTTGTCTATTAGTTCTCCTTTTTGAAAAGCTTTTTTTGCTGACATTTCTTTAGATAACATTTTTTCTGATAATATATAATCAATTTTTTGTGAAACATCTATTCTTTTTACTAAAGTAGCTTCTCTTGTAATTGCTTGTTCTCTGTTAATAAAGTCTGCCGCAACTAAGACTTCCTTATAAACACTTGTTTGAGCAGGTAGATTTAAAGTTTTAACAAAAGCGTTATTTACATAGATATCAACTCTTTTAATATCTCTTGGTACAATTTTATCTGCACCTTGAGTTATTTTGTATGAAACTTTTCCGTCCGGTAATTGAAGTTCTGCAAACGGAGTTGCAGTAATTTTTACTTCAACATCTGCATTTGTATTTTTTTTGTAAATATTTTCAAGCTGATTAGCGATTTGACTTTTAATTTCAGCAGAAGATATAGTTTGTGCATTTGCTGGCAAAACTACAAAAAGCAATGCTATTGTGATCAAGTGACCAAGTGACCAAGTGATTAAGTGAATAAGTTTATTATTCACTTCTAATTGTTTTTTATAGTTATTTTTTGTAATTTTCTTTATCACTGTTAAACCTCTTGATCACTTATTCACTGAATTCTTGATCACTGCTTAAGACATATTATTAGTCAATTGTAAGATATTGCTTGAAGAATTAATTAATTTTGAATTTGATTCAAAAGCCCTTTCCGCTTTGATTAAACCTACAAGCTCATCAACGATTTGTACGTTAGAACCTTCCAACATACCTTGTTGGATTAAACCTAAACCGTTTTGCCCCGGTGTATCTTGAACAGGGTTACCGGAAGCTTGAGTTTCTTTGTACAGGTTGTGTCCTATAGATAACAAGCCTGATGGGTTTTGGAATTTGACCAACTGTAAAGAACCAACGATTGATTGTTGAGTTTGACCCGGTAATGTTACAGAGATATTACCGTCTTGTGTGATTGTAACTTCTGTAGCATCACGAGGAATTGAAACTGAAGGTTGTATTAATAAACCGTCGTTAGTACAAAGTTGACCAAGTGAATCTACTTGTAAACAACCGTCACGAGTATATGCAAGTGAACCGTCTTCTTTCATAACTTGTAAGAAACCTTCTCCTTCGATTTCAATATCAAGTTGACGACCGGTTGAAATTGCTACACCTTGTGTAAAAATACGGGTTGTTGCTGCAGTTTTAACCCCAAGACCAATTTCGATACCAACCGGTTGGTAAGTACCTTGGTTCATTAACGCACCCGGAGTTCTTTGAGCTTGGGATAACAAATCTTGAAACTCAATTCTTGATTTTTTAAATCCGGTAGTATTAACATTTGCTACGTTATTTGCAATAACATCAAGGTAGTTTTGTTGTGCAATCATACCTGTTGCTGCTGTTGTTAGTGCTTTTAACATTTTATTTCCTCCTCAGTGATTAAGTGTTCAGGTGTTCAGGTGATCAAGTTTTTCTTGCTCACTTAGTCACGGTGACCTTGTTCACTGTTTTACTGTCCTATTCTGCCTACTGATACTGCGGTTCTTAGTAGGTCATTGTTTGTGCTTACGACTTTGGTAAGCGATTCGTAATTTCTGGAAGTCTGGATTGTATTAATCATTTCCTTAATTACATTTGAGTTAGAAAGTTCTAACATTCCTTGTTGTACACTGAATTTTTCTGCTCTCAACTCCCGATTTTCAGGGTTCATCGGGATAAATTTTGTATCTCCGATTTCGAACAAGTCATCCTTATCCGCAAAATCAAAAATCCCGATTGTTTGCATAGGAAGTTTTTGAGTGTAAGAGTTCATTTCAATCATACCGCTTTCGCCGATAACGATTTCCATTCTGTCTCTCATTAATTCAGGATCCCAATCTTCAGGAATCATTCTTATTCTTCTGTTGTTGATATCAAGAACGTATTCACCTTGTTTTGTTACCAAGTATTCGTCACTATTAACAACAAAAGACCCGTTTCTTGTGTAAGAAACTTTACCGTCCAAGTCTTGAATCTTGAAAAATCCGTCGCCTTCAATTGCAACATCATAAGTGTTCCCTGTTTTTTCTAATGCACCTTGTGAAAAATCGTGCACATATTCAAAAGATTGTGAACCCATACTGATGTTACCTAAATATCTGCTTGTATCATTCCTTAAAATAGAACCTTCTTGTGAATAAACAGCAGATTCCATTACATCCTTAAAACGCAATTCACCTTTCTTAAAACCAACAGTATTCACGTTAGCAAGGTTGTTTGCTATTCTGTCATTCATATCCATAAGAGCGATCATTCCATTCGCTGCAGATTCTAAACTTCTTACAATCATCCGTTCGCTCCTTTATATGTGTCGTACTTGCTTAAAACTTTTTTTACATAGTTCTGTGTTTCAGCATACGGAGGAATTCCGCCGTATTTTTTTACCGCATTAGGACCTGCGTTGTATGCAGCAAGTGCTAATTGCTTGTCATTGCCAAATCTATCCATCAAACCTTTAAGATATTTTGTTCCGCCTTCAATGTTTTGTTCAGGATTATAAGCATCGGTAACACCCAAACCTTGTGCAGTGGCAGGCATCAATTGCATAAGTCCCATTGCTCCGCAATGAGAAGTTGCATTTGGATTAAACCCTGATTCTTGATTGATAACGGCTTTAACAAAATCTTCATCCAAACCGTTTTTATCTGCATATTTAGTTATTAAATTATCAATTTCACTTCTTGATACTGATGTTGGATTTTTATCTTTTTTTACGCTTGTTTCAAGAATTTTTTGGAAATCAGCATCCGGAGCTTTTGCAAAAGAATTTAAGGATTGAATCCTGTTTTCAATCGCACTTATACGTTGCATTGCTATGTCTAAGCTCGAAAGCTGCACCTTTCGTTCTCCTCTGTTTTATAAATTTTATATCTTACCTACCAAGTCCGGCAATTTAACTTACCAGCGAGAGAATATTATCTCCCACTAGTAGTGTAATATATATGATTGGTATCGACATCAATCAAAGGGTTTAAATTTTTTTTAGCAAATAGACCACATGGTCAAGATAAATCTTTTTTCATAAAAGAATTTTTATAATCATTAACCGTATGAATCAGTTCAACAAATTCTTCATATTTTATGCAATGTAATGTTTTAGATAGTTCTATTTGGGTTATAAAACTGATATTATATAAATTTTCTTCTCTGCGATTGATTTTTATCATCGAACTTTCTTCAAAAACTTCAAGTAGCGTTTCGACAATTTCTTCGGTTAAACCTAACGCTGAAGCCGCTCTTGTCAATCCGAAATCTCCGTTCAAATTGTTGCAACAATACCTAATCATGCTTGCGAATGATTTTAAAATCTCTTCTTCATTTATTTTATAATTCTGATAATTCATATAATGAACCGACTCTGCGCAAACTTGTTGTTTTATGTAATCCAAAGTATCATCGTTGCATGGATAATCAAAAAACATTAATACGTCATTTTTTGTTGCATTTTGTCTGTTGATAATGCATTTTGTAATATTTTCATAAGGTTTTAATTGATTTAAAATATTTCTGTCTTCAACAAAAACAGAAATTCCGAGTTTTGAATTTTTGATATAATCATTAACTTGAGAAAAAATATTTGTTTTTTTTCTGTGGTCGTAAATTTTTATTTTAGAATCAACTTCTTGATTTAATGCTTCTGAATGTATATCTTTTATTATTAATTGAATATCAGTAGTACCATTAAAAGTGTTTAGTTGCGGAGCAAAAGCAATATCAATTTTATCCCCTGCAACCAGCGGGATATCTCCTCTTGACCACCATACACAATCTTTAGACCCGTTTGGAGTATCTATTATTAGTTTTAAATGGTCCTTTGTTGCACCCATTAATTTCTTTTGTTTTAAAGTCAAATCTTTTAGCACAAAAGTCGGGGAAGGATTTGACATACCAAATGGTTCAAGTTTATTAAGTTCTTCAATTAAAGACACATCAATATCTTTTAATTCTAATTCTAAATCGATATCTAAAGAAGGATTGAGTTTTTCTCCGTTAAGTATCTCATTAACAATTTTATTTAATTCTTTTTTCAAGGTTTCAAAGCTAATTTTTGCTTCTGAGAAAGCAAAACCTCCGGCGAGTTGGTGGCCGCCAAAACCGTCCAGATAGTCTGATAAGTTTGAAATTATATCATATAGATTTAATTCTTTAACACCTCTTGCAGAACAACGGAATTGTTTTGTTTCTTCTGAAAATGTCATTATAAAAGACGGTTTATAATATTTTTCAACAAATTTTGAAGCAACAATCCCCACAATTCCGATGTGCCAATCTTTATTGAAAAGCACAATTGCATTATCTTTCATTCCGGTAGATTGCCACATTGCATCTGCTTGTTCAAAAGTTTCACTGCAGAGCTCTTGACGAATCTTGTTGTAGTTATCTAATGTGATTATTGACATTTCAACTTCTTGATTATTTTCTGATGTTAAAACTTTTATAGCAGCGTCAACGGTGTCGAGTCTTCCGGATGCATTTATTCTTGGTGCAATCGTAAACGCAACTTGTTCTGAACTTAGTCCGTTTTCATAGTTTACGCCTGCAACATCAAGCATACGTTTTAGCCCATGATGCTTTCCTTGAGCAATAAGTTCTAAACCTTTTGTTACAAAATACCTGTTTTCCCCGATTAGAGGTACTAAATCCGCAATTGTTCCGACTGTAACAAAGGGTAAAAGCTCATAGCTAAAAGCTAATTTGTCATACTTTTCCAATACTCCTTGAGCCAGTTTAAAAGCTACTCCTACACCGGCTAAGGAAGTTAAATATTCTATTTGCAATGTCGTTAATTTTTCATCTAAAGCATTCATTGCTTTCGGGTTAATTATTGCATAAGCATCAGGTAATTCATCAGGAGCTTCGTGATGGTCCGTAATAATTATGTCTCTTCCAAAACTGTTTATAAACTTAACTTCATCGATATTACTTATACCGTTATCGACTGTGATAATAAGTTTAGGATTTTTCTTGCTCATTATTTGAACGAGCGCTTTTGAGTTAAGCCCATGCCCTTCGGTATCTCTGTTAGGAATATAAAAATCAACGCTTGCCCCCAGATGTTTAAAAGTCTTTAGCAGAGTTGCTGTTGATGTAACTCCGTCGGCGTCAAAATCTCCGTATATTAAAATGTTTTCTTTTTCATCAATAGCTTTTACAATTCTTTCAACAGCTTTTGACATATCGCAAAAAGCATTTGGATGGGTTAAAGTAATTTCAAGAGGATGCAAAAATTCTCTTTTTGCATCCTCATTTATAATCCCTCTTGTCTCTAGAAGTCTGTCGATAATAGAGTTTTTATTGTTATTACATTTTTTTAGAATCCAGCTCTTTGTGTTTGACATGTTATTTGTTCCAATACCTCAAGTGCTTTTTTTAATTGAACATCATTTTTGGTATTAACGTGTTCTTCTTTCAATTCTACCACAACATCAGGAGTTATACCTTTTTTGTTAATATCTTGACCGGAAGGTGTTAAATATCTTTGTATTGTAATATTCATTCCCGCTTCATCCGGTAATTTGTTGATTTCTTGAACCAAACCTTTTCCAAAAGATTGTTCGCCGACAATTGTAGCTCTATGGTTATCTTTTAGTGCTCCTGATAAAATTTCACTGGCAGAAGCCGAACCTTTGTTTATTAAAACAACAACCGGTTTAGAGGTTATTTGTCCATATCTTGCTCTGGTTGTACTTTTGTAGCGATCTCTGTCCACAGTACTAACAATAACTCCGCCTTTAAGAAGCATATCTGAAATATAAATTGCGTTAGTCAATAACCCTCCCGGATTAGAGCGTAAATCTAAAATAACGCCTTTTTTATCATGGCAAGAGTTTAAAATAGTTTCGATTTCTGAAGCAGCGTTTTTGCTGATAAAAGAACTTAGTCTTACATATTGCACATCTTCCGGTATAACAGTTGTTTCAATAGGAGGTTTGCAAGAAACGGATTTAACTTCTATTTCATCCCTTACAATCGTATAAATTTTATTAGGAACACCTTTTCTTTGAATAAGCAGATTAACGGTTGTTCCTTTTTCGCCCCTGATTTTATCGGCTGCAGCATCAATATTTATTCCTTTTGTACTTTCTCCGTTGATTTCTAAAATGTAATCATCAGCCAATAATCCGGCTCTTTCCGCAGGAGAATCTTCTAAAGGAGCAATAATTACCAAATTTCCGTCTCTAAGTCCGATTTGAGTTCCTATCCCTTTAAGAGAACCTTTAATCGATTGTGTTTCTTCCGAAAATTCTTTCGGAGGCAAAAATCTTGTATAAGGATCATTTAAACTTGCCAACATTGTATCTATTGCAACATAAGCATCTTCCGGAGTCTTTAACTTATGTTCATATCTATATCTCCATTTTGCCCAATCTTGAGAATTATTGGTCGGGTCATAGAATTTTTTATTTACAATTTTCCAAACTTCGTCATACAACTCCGCCGGAGTTGCCGCAAACATTGGATTTATTGTTAAACCCATTAGGGTTAATGCGATCAGACTTAAATTTATTAATT
>JAFQNY010000072.1 GCA_017395765.1 bacterium | reverse complement strand
TTGATAGTACTAACTATAATAGCGGCAACTTTTTTCCTTTCAAAAGCAATGGAACCGGACTGGGTAGTTTTATATTCTGATTTAAACGAAGTTAACGCTTTGACTATCGTTGAAAATATGAAAAAGAACGGCTACCAATATAAACTTTCAGAAGACAAGAGAAGTATCCTTGTTCCGTCAAAAATAAGAGATGATATGAGAATTTTCGTTGCAGAAAACGACTTAATAAAAAACGGTGACACCGGTTTTGAACTCTTAGACGAAATGCAACTCGGTTCTACTGATTTTAAAAACAAATTAACAAAACAAAGAATTTTCCAAGGTGAAATTACTCGTGCTATTGAAAAAATTCAAGGTATTAAATTTGCAAAAGTTCAACTTGCAGAACCTGAACGCTCAATTTTTGATGACAATGATGAGAAACCTACCGCATCAGTAATGTTGGTTTTAGAACCCGGATACAGACTTAAAAGTTCTCAGGTGAAAGCAATTAAAAATTTAGTTGCGTATTCTGTTCCGAGAATGACCCCTGAACAAGTTTTTATAACCGATCAAGACGGAAACACTTTATCTGACGAAACTTCTAAGAATTCAACAGATATGGAAAGTTTTAAAAGTAATCTTGAAAAACAAACCGCAAAAAAAGTTTCTGATGTTTTAGAAAAAATCGTAGGAAAAGGTAATGTTTCCGTACAAGTTAATGCGGATATAGACTTCAATTCAGCAAAATCAACAATTGAAAGCTATATTCCCGTTGAAGGTAAAAATGAAGGTGTATTGATAAGTTCTCAAACTGAAGTTGAAACTTATGAAAATCCAAATGCAGTACCGAATCCTACAACAGTTAATCAAAGAAATTTAAATTATTCAAAACAAAAAACCGCAATGAATTACAATGTTACAAAAGAAGTCAAACAAGTAATTTATGCTCCTGGCACAGTAAAAAGACTTTCTATAGCAGTTGCGGTCAATAAAATTCTTACAACTGAAGAAAAAGAAGAAATTAAAGAACTTGTATTATCAGCATCCGGTGTTGATTACGCAAGAGGAGACGTTATATCAATTTCCGGCTTACAGTTTGAAGGTATAACTATTGATAAAAAAGAACACGAAGAATTCACTAAGCAATATCAAAGAGAACAAACTATTTATACTATTACATCAAGCGTAATACCATTATTAGTTGTTCTTGTTCTCGGCTGCTTTGCTTTAGCGGTATTGAAAGGATTTGTCTCCAAGCTTCCAAGCGCAAAAGCTACTGAAAAAAGAATGCTTGAAAAACCTATTCAAAAAGTTCCTGAAGAGGAAGAAGAAGAAGCTATGGAGTTTACTCCGAGAATTGAATTCAACAAACGTGAAATTCAGTCTCAAAAAGACCAAAACATACACGAACTTAACGAAACAATTATGTCAGCTCCGGATGAAGCCGCAAAATTGTTAACATCATTTATTAGAGAATAAAGGAGGAAAAGTTAATAAGAGTTAAGTTAATAAGTTAATAAGTCAAATTCTTATTTACCTATTCACCTATTCACTTATTCACTTAAATAAAAATGGGTATAGAAGATATAAAAAAAGCCAAAGAAGAAGAGAAAAAAGTCTTTAAGCGACCAAGCCAGAAGGTTGCAGCTTTGTTGATTGCTTTAGGACCTACTACGGCATCAGAAATATTGAAAAATATAAAAGATGAAGACTTATTGGAACAAATAACTCTTGATATCGCTAATTTAGGCAAAGTTTCCGATGAAGAGTTAAATGAAGTATTAGCAGAGTTTAAAGCCGTATTTCAAGCTAAAAACTATATTACTCAAGGCGGTGTTTCATATGCAAAACAACTATTGATACAAACATACGGAGAAGCAGAAGCAGCTCAAATGCTTGAACGTGTAAACTCAATGGTTAACACTAACCCGTTCCATTTCTTGAACGAAGCGGACCCTTCTCAGTTAGCAAGTACTTTTTCATCAGAAAACCCACAACTATTGGCACTGATTTTAGCGTACTTAAGACCTGAATTAGCAGCACAAGTATTAGCATTTTTACCTCCTGACGTGCAAGCTGTTGTATCAATGAAAATCGCAGATATGACACCTACAAACCCTGAAATTTTATCTACAATTGAAGATATTGTACAAAGAAGATTTTCTTCATTGCTTGTTCAAGACTTTTCAAATGCAGGCGGCGTAGAATCTTTAGCAAATATCTTGAACTGTTGCGACCGTGGTACAGAAAAAAACATTATGGAATGGCTCGATATCGAGAACCAAAAAATGGCTCAAGAAGTTCGGGATCTTATGTTTGTATTCGAAGATATTACCATTCTCGACGACAGAAGTATTCAAAGGTTGCTTAGAGAAGTTGACACTAAAAACCTTGCTCTTGCACTTAAAGGGACAAAAGATGAAATCAAAGACAAAATCTTTAAAAACATGTCAGAAAGAGCAAGACAAATGCTTACAGATGATATGGAATATCTTGGACCTGTACGTGCTAAAGAAGTTCAAGAGGCTCAAACCGGAATTGTTAATTCTATCAGAAATCTTGAAGCAACCGGAGAAATTACTATTACCCGTGCAAGTGTTGAGGACGAATTAATTGAGTAGTAACAGAATAAAAAGTGATGATATCCAAATAGGAAATAACTATGTTCTGCCGATTGAGCAGTCCAAAGTTACTATTCAACAAGCAAAAGTAAAAAAGATTATTGAAGAAACAGATTCAAAAGCTCAACAAATTCTTCAGGGAGCAGAAAATAAATCACAAGTTATTATAGGCAGTGCAAATACTGAAGCCACAAGAATTGTTGATGCTGCGAAAGAAAAAGCTCAACAAGAATATGATGTTATTAAACAACAAGCTTATCAAGAAGGATTTGCCAAAGGAGAAGCTGACGGACTGGAAAAGTTCAAAAACGATGCGCAATCCAGTTTACAATCTCTTGAAACACTAATAAGCAGTTCTTTTGAAGCTAAAAAAAACATTATAGAATCAGCAACTTTAGACATCGTTGAATTAGTTAGCGCTATTGCAGACAAGGTTTGTCATATTAAACTTGATGAAAATGTTTTGAAAGATATAACCATAGACGCAATAAAAAAACTAAATGACAAAGAAAATATTACTATAATAGTTAATCCTGAACTTGTTGATAACATAAATAATCTATGCGAAGATTTTAAAACTGAAATCCCAAAACTACAGTCGATAAAAATAATTGAGGATAATTCAGTTTCTCCGGACGGAGTTATTGTAGAAACTTTACGCACAAGACTAGATTCAAGAATATCTGCACAAATAGGAGAAATAGCACAAAAAATGCTAACGGGTGCTGATAATGAGTTGGAATAAAGATAAGTATATAGATATTATTAAAAAAACCGAAACCATAAAAGAAATCGGTAAAATCACAGAAATTATCGGACTGACAATTGAATCAGACGGGCCGAAGTCTTCTATCGGAGATTTGTGCTACATATATAATGAACTTGATGAACAACCGACAATGGCAGAGGTTGTAGGTTTCAGAAAAGACAAAATTCTACTTATGCCTTTGGGTTCACCTGACGGCATTCGCCCCGGAGCATTAGTTATCAATTCCGGCGAAGCAATGAAAATAGGAGTTGGAAACCAACTTATAGGTCGAGTACTGGATGGACTGGGACGTCCTATTGATACTCTTGGTGAAATCAGGTTTTCTGAATACAAATCAACTCGGGCTGATGCAATTAATCCCCTAAAAAGAAAAAGAATAACAGAACCTTTGTCTTTAGGAATAAAATCCGTTGACGGTTTTGCTACCGTAGGTAAAGGACAAAGAATGGGGATTTTTGCAGGTTCAGGGGTCGGAAAAAGTACAACATTAGGAATGATGGCAAAAAACACTTCCGCCGACTTAAACGTCATTGCGCTAATCGGAGAACGTGGACGTGAGGTTAAAGAATTTATAGAAGAAATCCTTGGTGCTGAAGGAATGAAACGCTCAATTGTAATCGCCGCTACGTCTGAACAACCTTCTTTAGTCAAAATCAAAGCTGCTTTTGTTGCAACATCAATAGCAGAATATTTCAGAGATAAGGGAATGGATGTACTGTTTATGTTAGACTCCGTTACCCGTATCGCTATGGCACAAAGAGAAGTCGGGCTTGCAATCGGAGAACCGCCTGCCACAAGAGGTTATACACCATCCGTTTTTGCAATGATGCCAAAACTTATGGAAAGAGCCGGAACTAACGACAAAGGAACTATAACAGGTCTTTATACAGTACTTGTTGAAGGGGATGATTTTAACGAACCTATATCTGATACAGCAAGAAGTATTTTGGATGGTCATATTATGCTTTCAAGAACATTAGCTCATAAAAACCATTATCCGGCAATCGATGTTTTACAATCGCTAAGCCGTGTTATGGGCGATGTTACTACTCCTGAACACAGGGATGCAGCCGGAACAATCAGAAATCTTTTGGCTGTTTATACTAAAAACGAAGATTTAATTAACATCGGAGCATACGTTTCAGGTTCAGACCCTGTTTGTGACAAAGCTATAGCAATGATGAGTGATATAAATAGATTTTTAACCCAAACAACAAAAGAAAAAATAGAATTCCAAGATACAATAAACACTTTATCAATGTTAGGTGAATCTGCCGGAGTTATTAGATAATGCCAGAAAAAGAAGTAAAAAAAGTAATAGGACTAATGTCAGGAACTTCCTGTGATTCGATAGATGCAGGTCTATGTGAAGTTTTTCCGGATTTATCAGTTAAACTCATCCACGGTATAAATTACTCATATCCTGAACATATTCAAGCAAAGCTTTTTTCGGCTTTCAGAGGGGAAATAAGTATTAAAGAACTTTGTCAATTAAATTTTGCAGTAGGAAAATGTTTTGCCAATGCTGCAAATACATTGATTCAAGAATTTGGAAAACCTGATTTTATTTCTTCACACGGACAAACTATATATCACTACCCATTTGATGAAAAATTAGATAATATTTCACTAAAAAGCACTTTGCAAATCGGAGAAAGCTCTGTTATAGCCCGTGAAACCGGATGTATGGTTATATCAAACTTTAGAGAATCTGACATCGCATACGGAGGTCAAGGCGCACCTTTGGTCTGTTTTGCCGATGAAAAATGGTTCAAAAACTCTTTGGTGCAAAATATTGGCGGGATATCAAATGTGACAGTGGTTTCAGATGATTGTGCAACTTTTGGATTTGATACCGGTTGCGGAAACATAATGATTGATTATTGTACCCAAAAATTCTTTGGTAAAAAATATGACAAAGACGGTGAAATAGCTAACGAAGGTAATATTTGCGAAAGCTGGTTAGATTGCTTATTACAAGATGAATACTATTTTATAGAACCTCCAAAAACAACAGGCAGAGAATATTTTTCAACAAAATATATCGAAAATATTCTTAAAATAGCACCGCCTGAGCCTAAGGACATTATTGCAACCTTAACTGCACTAACTGCCAAAACAATAGCACAAGCTTACGAACGATTTGTATATCCGACAGTAAGCGTTGATACTGCAATAATCGGAGGCGGAGGAGCTTATAATAAAACACTTATGAAATTCTTACGAAGCTATTTACCTAAAAGAATTGAACTAAAAACCCACGAAGATTATGGGATATCAAACAATTTTAAAGAAGTAATGGCATTTGCCCTACTTGGTTACTGTAATTTTTACGGAATTCCTAATAATATACCGGATTCCACCGGCGCAGAAAAAAGAGTTGTGCTTGGAAAAGTTTGTTATTAAAAATCTAATTTCATCAAAACTTTGTTAATTTTTGTAACAATTTTTATTAATTCCCTAAAGTTATTCAAAAATGTGCCGATATATACCATGTATATATTTATATAGGAGATGACATGGTAAGTTCTTATGGAGATCTTCCGAGTTCTGTAAGGAAGACTGTTGAAAACAACTTAAAAAATTATGCAATGAATACCAGTATCGTAAAAAATACTATTAGCCAAGCTCAGAAAATGGGTGAAAATTTATTGGATCAAGCTAACCAATGGGTAGCTGAGCGCATGGGTTCATGTGGTAGTTGTGGCAGTGCAGGAAGCTACGGTAGTGGCAGTCAAATTAATTATGATGCATTAGTTCAAGAATATATGAACAATGCAGGTTCCGGCTCCGGTGCCAATTATGGTTTTGGTATCGGCTTGCATTCTATTGCATTAACAGCATCTATGGGTGGATTATCCGGTTCTGTTAGCATGAATTATAATTTATCACTTAATGATCCGAATTTTATTGATTTTTCGCAACTCAAAATGACCGGTAGCTTTAAAGGTGAAAGAAACAGTGTTAACGGTTCAATAAAATATGATTTAGGCAACGGTAACTATTACATAGACTTCAGCTCAAAATATGAAGATCCTAAAAACAATATTACAGTTTCTGCTAATACCGGATACAGCAATACAACCGGAGTTTACATGAGCTGTAGTTTCAAAATGACACTTTAAGTATTAATTGTCACTTTTATCCTTTTTCTCCGGAGGATTAGCTCTATTAATCTTTATGTTGTTATAAAGATTAAGATAAACGCTATCCTTATTTACTTCAAACAATTCTGAATCTGCATTAGACTGTTGTTCAAATAATTCCGGATGTTTAGTTTTCAATCTCTCATCAGCTAATCTTTTAAATTCCGCAGCCAATTCCGGAAAAGCCTTTTGAAGGTCTTTAAAATCTCCGTTATCACAATTGAATGTAAATTTATACTTATCATTTTCTTTAAATACAACAACATTGCAATATTCACCATAATAATGTGTTGCAGGCAAAACTTTTGGTTCACCCCACATTTCTTTCATTAAAGCAACACGACCATCATAATCAAGCTGTTGCATCTTTCGCATTAAACCATAAAACTCAATCATTTTATTTTTATTTAATGTCAAGTTTTCTACATCATTTTTATACTTGTCATAAATTGAACCCATAACAACTCTCCTTTTTCTTTATTATAACACGTGTTACGTTTTTTTGATAAAATAATACTATGAAAACCTTAGCATTTTTAAAAGCACATGAAATAAACCCGGGTTTGGTAGATGAATATTTAAAACTGAGAGCATCAGATGTTGATGTAATAATTGTGTTTGATAATAAAAATAACACGTTTCCAAAATCTGAAAATCCGATATGTAAAATCAATGTTTACGGTATCGACATAGATTTTTTACTTACAGACTTTGATATCTATGAAAAATACAATTTACCGGGGTTTTATGATGATAAAGAAGGTAATGATTTCAACCGATTTATGTGGTATAACGCAGACTATCCGCTATATTTAGTCAAAACCATCCTACCTAACTATGATTATTATTGGCAAATAGAGTATGATGTATACTGCAATGGCACCAGTTACCAGCCATTTTTTGACATATATAACAACAACAAAAATGATTTATTAATTGTACGTTATACAAATGCTTTAAATGATTGGTGGGCAACAGAAAAAACCGACTGGATTTGGGATGAATCAATACAGAGACATTGCTGTATTTTACCAATAACCAGATTGAGTAATTCTGCTATAGATTATTTGTACTCAAAACGACTTGAACACGCTGAAATATATAAAAATAAAATCAATGACGAAAATGCAAGATGGGTATTTTGTGAACTTTTTCTTGCTACAGAAATTGCAAATAACAAAAATTTGAGTGCAGAAAGAATTATAAACCAACGTATAACGGATTCACCTGTTATTAATTTAGCAAAAGAACGGTTATATTTACGTCAAGACAATAAATTGTATCACCCTGTAAAATAATTTTAAAAAAGACATTAAGTTTTGTTAAAACTCTTTTATTAAAAGAGCAATTTTTAATGCAGTATATACTTTATATATTATATAAACCCCGGAGGATTCATGACTGATACACGAGAGAATAAATTAGGTTATTATCAAAAAAGTAATGACATAATCCTTGAATTAAATGTCAGGACTTCAAACGAATTTACAGATAATCAAACAAGATATGGTATAGATTTAGGAAAAGAAATTAATACCGGTTACGGTTTAAATATTGATGGAAATATAAATTTTAACATTGGTAACACCAATGTTACCAGTAATGTTGATAACGGAATTCAAAGAACTCTTGGTTGCAAAGTTGACTTAGGCACAGAAGTTGCATTAAACAAAAACCTTGCTCTTGGAATAAAAGCGCAAGGAGATTTTTATAAGTACAATCAACTTTCAGAAAAAGATGCAGATATTGAATTTGTTAACCGACATAACCGCTTATTCACATCAAGTTGTTTTTCTGTCGGAGGCCGTATTGAAGCTTTATCCGATTCCGGAAAAACGTCTGCAGGATTAGAAACCGGATATTCTTGGTTCACAGGTTTCGGACCTAATCCGACAAAAAAAGCCTCTCCTTATGTAAAAGTTGATGCAAAACACAATATTACAAATAACCTTTATTTTAAGGCAGGATATTCAAAACATTTAAATCAAACCAAAGGTTGTGCTAACATAGGCGTTGGTGTTGCTTTTTAATTTTAATAACTATCGGAAAAGCATCATGGCACATATTTTTAGTTCAAATGATGTTTTATGCAGGACCTGAAAAATCCTTGAAAATTTTTCCACCTATTATACATTTAGGGCTAAATTTGGCTATTTGCTTATCTTTAGGAATCATGTTTTATTATCTAGAATTTTTTATCAGAAAAAAACTCAATAATAAAAACTCCTAAACCACTTACAACACTTCGACAACATTTCTGATATCAAGAGAGGAAATATTTTTCAATGCAATATCCTTATGTTGCTGGTTTAACATGCCTTTTTCCTTCATAACAGTTAAAACTTTTAATACCAAAGTTTGGTTTTGACTATCTAAAAGCTCTTCCAATTCTTCCTTTTCATCAACATAATCTATCGCAAAGAATACAAAATCACTTTCATCAAATAATTCATCATAGAATAAACTTTTTAATTGCTGAGAATTATACTTTTTCAATAAATTATTTATTTCTTTAACTTCATCTTTTGTATTTTTATCACAATCAAACAAATATTCATCATTTGAAGTCAATTCTTCAAATTTATCCTTAGCAAGTCTTATAAGTGTAGCACTTGAGCTTGTCAGCTCCATATTTGCAAAAATTTCATACAATCCATAATCACAAACACAAGATGGCGATAATATTTCAGGAATTGCATTAATTATATTACATAACACCAAAATTCCTGATTCATAATCTGTTTCCAAAAGCTCTTCAATAGATATTAAATACGGAATTTCAGATGCAATATTTTCTGAAAATGAAGAATTTTTCATTACTTCAACAATTTCATTTAAACAATCCTTAGCCTGATAATTTACTAAAAATTTAATCGCATTATATTGCTCAAACTCGTCATCAGACTTTAATAAATCTAAAGCTTCCTTTTTAGATTCTTCATCTTTTAATAAAGATAAAACTTCTATCGAATTAATAGATAAAGGTTCATAAGAAGATTTTGCGGTTCGACGTAACAACGGCAAAATTTCTGTTAATTTTTCTTTTGAAACAAAAGAAAAATATTTAACCGCATATGCTTTTTCAGAATCCACGCCGTTCAAGAAAAATTCTTTCATCTCCGGCAACAACTCATCTCCGCTATATGAATATAAAACCCTTGCTATCATTGTGTCATAACTAGGAGAATAATTTTTCAAAAAACTCATTAAATGCAAATAATTTTCTTTATTACATGCATTTTGAATCCTTTTTGCAACATTGTCTTTTATAAAATCAAACAAAAAATCATCTTGTTTAACAAGTTTTGCGAACAATTCCACATCAGAATTATCAACAAGAGATTTCGCAACCGCTTCATACTCAGAAGGATTCTTCCCTGTGAGTTTTTTTATCAAATCCATAATTTTAACCTAATCCAGATAGAATACTGTAACCACTTTATGATTTTCTTCAGCATACTCAACAGCTGTGTGAAGAGTTCTACTGGTATGAGACAAGAAACAAATTAATTGATTACAATCATCAATAATCTCTCTGTTACATACTCTTGAAGCATCAGCTAAAGTCATCATAGCTCTATCAGCGTGCTCAACTATATTTGGAACCCCAATTAATTGGTCTTGAACATCAGAAGGTTGTTGACCTATTGTTTGAGGTAGAATAACTTTTAACTTATCAGGATTAGATTTCATTGCACCACGAATAGCAGCAGCATTAGTACCGCAAGAACCCCCTGAAGTAATAATTGTATTACCTTGCATAACAAGGGCAGTTGCCAATGTTTCAATCATTTGTTGATGAGTAATTGCAAGGTTTCTGGAACCAATTATAGCAATTCTTTTGGCGGGTTGTTTGATTGTCGCGAGTTCTAATGCTAATTCATCGATAGCATCAGGATTGTGTTCTGCTGTATCTAAATCACCCATAGGAACCATAATTGAGGGTTGTTTAGAATCATCTTCCATAGAATTTAAAATTTCAATCATTGTACCACCTTCATTAATTGCAACTAATACTTATTTTGTGTATGCTAGTGTATAATACCACATAATCACAGATTTGGGAATAGGGGAATGGAAAATATTTTATCAACACTAAATGCCGAGCAACAAGATGCTGCTAAAACTACCGAAGGAGCTTTACTTATTTTAGCGGGTGCAGGTAGCGGAAAAACAAGAGTTTTAACAACTCGTATCGCTTACATGATTAAACAGGGTGCTATTGCGGGAAAAATTCTTGCCGTAACATTTACAAACAAAGCTGCTCGAGAAATGAAAGAAAGACTTTCTTCTATTTTGGGCGAAAATATTGTTAAATACATGTGGGTCGGAACTTTTCACAGTATTTGCGGAAGAATATTAAGGCAGGATATCGAAAATTTCACATTCCCATCAGGGAAAAAGCTTGATAAAAATTTTACTATATATGATGAAACCGATTCTGTTGCAGTAATTAAGCAAGGTATTAAAAAACTTAATCTTGATGATAAAATCTACGCTCCAAAATTAGTTAAAACAGTAATTTCAAACGCAAAAAACAAAATGCAAGATGCTTATACTTTTGCAACTTTTGCCCGTGATTTCAAATCCCAAAATATTGCAAAAATATTTGAATACTATGAAAACGCTTTAAACAATAACAATGCCATAGATTTTGATGACATGCTTATGTTATGTGTAAAACTTTTGGAACAAAATCCGGCAGTAAGAAAAAAATATTATGATAAATTTCAACACATTTTAGTTGACGAGTATCAAGATACAAACCAAGCACAATATCAATTGGTTAACGCATTATATACAAATTTGGATTCATTTATTCCGCCTGAACGCTCACTATGCGTCGTAGGTGATGTTGACCAATCTATTTACAGTTGGCGTGGTGCGGATTTTAGAATAATCATGAATTTCCAAAAAGATTTTCCGAATGCGAAAATCGTAAAACTTGAACAAAACTATCGTTCAACCGCAAATATCCTAAACGCTGCAAACGCTGTTATTGAAAACAATGAAGAACGTGTTGACAAGGTGCTTTATTCTCAAAAAGGCGACGGCGAAAAAATCACATATTATGAAGCTCAAGACGAAGCAGATGAGGCTAATTACATCGTTAAGTCAATCACTTCGACTTCTGATAATTACAATCAGTTTTCGATTTTATACCGAACAAATGCTCAATCTCGTGCATTAGAAGAAGCTCTTATTGCAGCTGGCGTTCCATATCGAATTTATGGAGGTCTAAAATTCTATGACCGTAAAGAAATCAAAGATGCAATTGCTTATTTAAAACTTATCCATAACGTCGATGATTCACAATCTTTAAGACGAATAATCAATGTTCCAAAACGTGCAATCGGAGAAACTACTCTGAAACACCTTCAAGAATATGCTGATGAAAAAGATATGAGTCTTTTCTCTGCAATTCTTGATGTTGATAATATTTCTACAATCAAATCAGGAACAGCTACAAAGCTTAAAGACTTTTCTACACTTATAATGAAGTTTCAAGAAGCTCAACCAAAATATCAGTTACCTGAATTTTTAAGCTTAGTTTTAGAAAAAAGCGGATACTTGAGAGAACTTCAAGCAACAGGCACTGATGAAGATGTTACAAGAATTGAAAACTTGCAAGAACTTGTTAACGTAGCGAATGAATTTGAGCCGGAAGAACAAGATAATATTCTTGGCGAATTCTTAACTCAAGTATCATTAGTTTCAGACATTGACGGCATGGATGAAATTGCAAATAATGTTACACTGATGACTTTACACGCTTCTAAAGGTTTGGAATTCCCGATTGTTTATCTTGCGGGATGTGATCAAGGCATATTCCCTTCCGCAAGAACAATGAACATCAAATCAGAATTAGAAGAAGAAAGAAGATTGATGTATGTAGGCATAACAAGAGCTGAGCAAAAACTTTATTTAACAACAGCTAAACGTCGTCAAATGTGGGGTGAATACAAATATTACACACCAAGTCAATTTATTGAAGAAATACCTTGTCATCTTCTTGAAACTGAAGAATCATATCAAAGCGATTATTCTTCAAGAGGTACTTTCTCAAGCGCAGTTAAGAGTGCAAAAACATTCACTAAAAATGATAATTGGGGTAAAAGTAAATCCTCAATTTCATCTGATTCAAGCGGTTATGTAAAACCGACAACAGGGTTTGGTGCTAATTTTGTTGCTCCGGGAAGAGAAAAATATGAAACACAAAAAACAACAAATGTGGTTCAACGCTCTCCAAAACGTGCTTTTGTCAACAAAAACCCGATAAACAAACAAAAAGAAGATGAAAAAATAAAAGCCTTTTTTGAAGATAATGTTATGAAACGCAGGCTTGAAGAACGTAAAAAAGAACAAGAAAAACAAGCCGAAGAAAAAGCTATAGCGAATGAATTAAAAAATACCGCAACTCAATATTATTTCAATATCGGAGAAAGGGTTTTCCACGAAAAATTAGGTATCGGACATGTTACCGATGTTATCCAAATCGGAGATAGCACAATGCTTACAATTGATTTTGGAAAACTTGGTAAAAAAGCTATGGATGCAACATACGCTCATCTTAAGAAATTTTAGTGTATAATATTCATTACTAGAGAGGTGAATATGAAAGAAACAAGTGTTAAATATCCGTTTTTGACGAGAGATGTAAAAATTTATGAACAAGAGAACGGGCATAAAATAGTTCTGGCTTATAAAGAAGGCGGAATGGTTAATATTTCAAGTTGGGTTAAAACCGGTTCAATTAATGAAAATGATACAAATAACGGGATTTCACACTTTTTAGAGCATTTGATGTTCAAAGGAACTCATAAACATCCTGCCGGAGAATTTGATCATATTCTCGAAGCTAAAGGTGCTATTGTTAACGCTGCAACTTGGAAAGATTACACTTTCTATTATGTAACTCTTCCAAAAGGTGAAAACAATGAAAACTTCAATCTTGCAATAGAATTACATGCAGATATGATGACAGACCCTGTAATTCCGGATTATGAGATGGGAGCACCGTTTGATATTAATGATAAAAACGTAACTGACAAAAGAGAGCGACACGTTGTTATCGAAGAAATTCGTATGAGAAAAGATCAGCCATGGACAAAAGTTTATAACTCAACAAACCATGCGATGTACACTTCTCATCCGTACAAAAGAGATGTAATAGGAACTCCTGAGATAATTTCACAAGTTTCTCAAGAAGAGATTATGAATTATTACAGAACCTTTTATTCACCACAGAATGTAACAACTATTATTGTTGGAGAATTTGATTTTGACACGGTTCTTGAAAAAGTTAAAAATGAATTCAACTGGGGTGAAAGACCAACTCCGCCAAAAAGAAATATTCAGTTTGACAAACCTGTTCAAGAAACTGTTTATATCGAAAATGAATCTAATATAAATTCATCTTTCATGATGTTCGGATATTTGGGAGTTCCGGCAAGAGATTTAAAAAACCTTATTGCACTGGAAATGCTTTCTATAATCTTAGGCGAAGGAACAAGCTCTAGATTATATGTTAATCTTGTTGAAAACTTGGATGAACAAATTTTCAACATGATTGATGCAGAAAATTATGCATTCAGAGATGGTAGTAATTTCTTTGTTCAAGCAAATTTCAATCCACAATACAAGGATAAAGCTATTGAACTTATAAAATCAGAAATAGAAAAATTAAAAGAAAATATTACCGAAAGAGAATTGAACAAAGCCAAGAAAAAACTTAAATCAAGATTTGCTTGCGAAGTAGAAACCGTTTCAGAAATTGGTGAATCTATAGGTTATTATATGACTGTTTGCGATGATTTAGATTTGGCAGAAAAATATATTCCGACTTGTGAAGAAATTACAACAGAGTATCTTCAAGAAACCGCAAAGCAGTTTTTAAATATAAACAATGCTGTAATATCAGTATTAGTTCCTCGCAAAAATAATTAATTAGAATGATTGTAACCTCCATAAATAGTGTTATAATGAACATGCAATCCTAATTAAAGTGAGGCTCGCTTATGAAAAAACTTAGTCTCTTGATATTGTGCTTTATTATTTCAAACTTGCTCTTGACAGCATGCAGTTCAGCCCCAAATTCTCCTATAAAATATGAACGCAAACTGGGGAAATACTTTGAAAATGAAAAACAAACAAACGGAGGAACAGTTGATTTAAGCGAAGGACCTAAGCTTAAATATGATGCTAGATTAGGACCACAAGATTTGAATTTTGATTTTAAGATAGTTAATCCGTATTAAAAAATGCAAAACAGAAATAACAGAAAAATAGTTGGCAGGCTTATATATTCAGTTCTCACAGAATCATGCAATGTCCGAGAAGCAATAAAACATTTTCCTAAAACAAAAGATCCGAGTATCGAATGTGCATACCACGCATTAGTACATTATGCTGCGGATGAAGATATCAGATATAAAGATATTGAGTACAGAGATGCTCAAGATGATTATTTGGAATTTATAGCCGAAACCCTTTCCGGCGGTAAGCCTCTTCCTAAAAATATCATAAATGATTACAAGCCATATTACAAAGGCGTTGCAAAAGTTTGGGGAAACGGAATTAACGGATTTTGGGAAGAATTTAAACGATTTATAAATATTTAACTATATAAAATATCCTTAAAATGTGTTAATATAGGAAAAGAACTGATATTTCGGAGGGTTTTAGTTAATGAAAAGGATATTGGTCACAGGCGGTGCCGGTTTTATAGGCAGTCATTTGTGCGAAAGGTTGCTTAATGAAGGTAACGATGTAATATGTTTGGATAATTTTTTCACAGGTTCAAAAAATAATATCAGACATTTATTATCAAATAACCATTTTGAGCTTGTCAGACACGATGTAACAAAAGAGTTTTTTGCGGAAGTCGATCAAATTTATAACTTGGCTTGCCCTGCATCACCTCCGCATTATCAATATAATGCCATTAAAACCATAAAAACTTCCGTTCTCGGGATGATTAACATGTTGGGACTTGCGAAAAGATGTAAAGCAACAATCCTTCAAGCTTCTACATCAGAGATTTATGGCGACCCGCAAGTTCATCCGCAAGTAGAAACATATTGGGGAAATGTTAACCCTATCGGAATACGCAGTTGCTACGATGAAGGAAAGCGTTGCGCTGAAACCTTAATGATGGATTATCATCGACAAAACAATGTTGACACCAGAATTGTAAGGATTTTCAATACTTATGGCCCTAATATGGACATGAATGATGGCAGAGTTGTTTCAAACTTTATAGTTCAAGCACTAAAAAACGAAGACATTACAATTTATGGTGACGGTAGTCAAACCCGCTCGTTCTGTTATGTTTCAGATTTAATTGACGGAATGATTAAAATGATGAACAATCCTCAAAAATTTATCGGGCCGGTAAATTTAGGAAATCCGTCCGAAAGAAGCATTTTAGAATTTGCCCGACTCATAATAGAGATGACAAATTCTAATTCAAAAATTGTTTATAAACCTTTACCGGGGGATGACCCGACACAAAGAAAACCGGATATTACACTGGCTAACAAAGAATTAGATTGGCAACCAAAAGTCGATATCAGAGAAGGTTTACAAAAAACTATAGAATATTTTGACAAAAAAATTAACGAGGTGGATTAATGATTTTAGTAGTCGGAGGTGCGGGTTATATCGGCTCTCATACGGTTAAATTTCTTTTAGATAACAACTATAATTGTGTGGTTGCAGATAATTTGGTATATGGGCACAAAGAAGCCATAGACAAAAGAGCTGTTTTTGAGAAAGCGGATTTAGCCGACAAACAATCTTTAGATAAAATTTTTAAAACCTATAAAATCGACACCGTTGTGCATTTTGCAGCTTATGCTTATGTCGGAGAAAGTGTAACAAACCCTCAAAAATACTATCATAATAATGTTATAGGGACTTTAAACTTATTAGACGTAATGCTTGAAAACAACGTAAAAAAGATAGTTTTTTCATCTACCTGTGCAACATATGGAGAACCTCAATACACACCTATTGATGAAAAACATTCGCAAAACCCTATTAATCCTTATGGCAGAAGCAAGTTAATGATTGAACAAATATTTGAAGATTATAAAAAGGCTTACGGTCTGAAATACATTGCTTTAAGATATTTTAACGCAGCAGGGGCATCATCAGATTCCACAATAGGCGAAAGTCATAATCCTGAAACACATTTAATACCGTTAGTTTTAAGAGCAATTCAAAACAATACTTCAGTAAAAGTTTTCGGAACGGACTATGACACACCGGACGGAACTTGTATAAGAGATTATATCCACGTTGAAGATTTAGCACTCGCTCACAAACTTGCAGTAGAAAATTTAGAAAAATATCAAGGATACATCAATCTCGGAACAAGCATCGGAACGTCCGTTAAAGAAATAATCCACGCAGCAGAAAAAGTTTCCGGTAAAACTTGTAATGTTGAGATTGTTGACCGCAGAGAAGGAGACCCTGCGAGATTATACGCAAACAACACCAAAGCTAAAGAAGTTCTTGGTTGGAACCCTAAATATACAAGCATTGAAGATATCATCCAAACTGCTTGGAATTGGGAAACTAATAAAAAGTTCTAATCTATCTTACAAAATTTGTCATAACAACTTCTTCTTGCTCAGGAGGATTAATACCGGATTCTTTGCCGGCTTGAATACATTTTAGAACCCAAGCGATGTTTCGTGCCAAAAATCTCATGTTTTGCATTCCTTCTAAGTCTTGTTTAACTTCATCAGGAGTGTTTCCGTGAACCATGTTCCAATATCTTCCTGAAACTAAAACCATTTGGTTGATTGTAAAATATTTATTTAACTGATCTAATGTTGCAGTTGTTCCCGCACGCCTTGCACTTGCAATTGCAGCTCCGACTTTATGGCTAAATATGTGTTTTCTGCCTGAACGAGACGCACTGTAAAAAGCTCTGTCTAAGAATGATACCGCCAATCCTGATGATGATGCATAATGAACCGGAGAACCGATTACAAATCCGTCATATTGTTCTGCTAATTCTACAAATTCGTTAACTTTATCATCAATAACACATTTTCCTAATTTAGTACACGCTCCGCATGCTTTGCAAGGAGCAACTACTTCATCTTCGGGATGATAAATCAAAGTTTCAACACCCATTTTTTCTAAAGTATCAGCAATTTCTTTCAATGCCGTATATGTACAGCCGTTTTTTTTAGGCGAACCGTTAAACAACAAAACCTTTAAAATTTTTCCCATAATAAACCTCACTAATATTTATGCATTTTAACATAAATTTTATGATCTAACGAGACTTTGAATAAATTTAAACCCTCGTTTTGCCAAAAGACCTGTAATTAATCCTGTTGTAGTCCCACCTATTGGTAAAAAACAAAAACCGGCTGCAGCTGTAGTAAAAGGAATCGGGCCTACTTCTTTAGCAAAAGCTGTAACACCTTTAGTTAAGCTTTTTATTTGATTATTACCACCTGACCTTGCAATTTTTCTGGCATCTACAAAAGCTCCTTGAGCTGAAGTACACTCTTGATATATAGAATTTATGAACTTATTTTTGCGAGCACGAGCCACTGTATTTCTTACAGGATTGACTATATGATTAATAGCACCAATTTTTGTCCCCAAAACGATTCCTCCGATTAATATATATTAATAAAGTCATTTTGATAATAAAAATTGCCTTTTTAATTTACATAAACACTAATTATTTACAATTATAATATTTTTTTCAAAATATACAAGCTAATCTAACTACCATAATTCAAAGTATTCAGATTTATTTAAAGTTCTGTCATTTCTGTAATATGTGTTCAAAAACTTTGCTTTCTTAATAATTTCAAACCATTGAGAATAATTTTTCATAAAATCTTTTTTATCACGGTTGATATAATGAACAGAAATAATTCCCTCGTGAGCTCGTGAAACTCTATAAAATTCACACTGAGCTTTTATACCCTTATAATCTTCGGTACAACGACCGGCAATAGAATCCACCGGAGAAAGTTTTAAATACTTATATTTTCCTGTCGGATTATTTTTAGTCATTCGTGCTAATTCATTAGCAATAAATATGTTTACAGGAAATGCAGAATCATAGTAAGAGTGAACAATTATAGTTCTATTCCAGTTACGATAAGATTGTCCTGCCGGAATATACTGTAAAATAGCCTCATTGCCGACTTTTTTATAATACCCTTTTTCCCATAATTCGCCATCAGGATATTTTATAATAACTGTTTCATAAGCAAAAACAGTTAAACAAGTTAAAACCATAAAAATTATACTAACCAAAAGGGCTTTCTTCATTAGCGATAACTCCATTATCATTAACTCCGGAAAGTTCTCTCAATAATTTTACCGACATTATTTCACTCTCAAAATGTCCGATATCGTAAACAACTTTGTCACACTCAACTGCGGTATGATATTTCAAATCTCCGGTTACAAAAGCATCACAAGGTGTTTCAGAAATAAATTCACTGCCTGAACCCGCACAGAAACCTATGGTTCTTATTGTTCTGGTATGATTATTATTTATAACTTTTAGATGCGGAGAAATATACAAAAGTTTGAGCTTAAGGTACTCAACACTCATTTCTTTTCCTAAGTCAACGATTCTTACAAAATCATTATAAGCTTTGCCTTTTAACTGAATTGAATCTAAAAGAATATCAGTTGTTCCGCCCTTTGCTTTATCCAAGTTTGTATGCGCACAATATATATTTATATTTTTATAATGTAAAGGTACATAAAATAACGGATGGTGTGAAATAATCATGTCACAATCTTGTTGGCAAGCTTGTTCATAAACTTGTGGAGTCACGGTTAGAGCAAACATTACTTTTTTTACTTCAGGGTTTTCCAAATCAATAATCCAACCGCTTGCATCCCACGCTTCTTGAGTTTCAAGAGGTGCAAAATCTTCAATACTTGAGATTATATCATATTTATTCAAAAATTTTCTCCAAAATCTTTTTCGCAATTTCCTGCTTTGTACTTATATTAATATGACTTATATTTTGATTTTTATCAAGTATGTAAACCTCATTCATATCACTGGAAAATCCGATATCTTTTCTTGAAATATCATTTGCCACAAGATAATCACAACCTTTTGAAGCAATTTTTATTTTAGCATTTTCCAATAAATTTTCACTCTCTGCACAAAAACCTACAATTTTTGTCTTAGTTTTAAGCGCACTTATTTCTTTCAAAATATCAGGATTTTTCACCAATTCCAAAACCATTGAATTTTCGGAAGTTTTCTTGATTTTTTGTTCCGAATAATCTTTTACTTTCCAATCCGCAACAGCTGCAGCCATTATTATACAATCTTGGTTTACAAGTTCGGCTTTTACAACCTTTTCCATATCTTGAGCAGTTTCAGTTACAATATTTTTATAAGGTTTATCAATTTTAAACGTGGAAACCAAAGTAACTTCTGCTCCCATATTGTATGCACAATCTGCTAAAGCTATACCCATTTTCCCTGAAGAACAGTTTGTAATATATCTTACAGGATCTATTTTTTCTTTCGTTCCGCCCGCAGTAATTAATATTTTTTTATCTTTAAGAACTTGTTTTTGCGCAAATACCTGAGAGGTCTTTTCAAAAATATCTTCTACCTCAACCATTCTGCCTGTACCGTTTGTACCGCAAGCAAGAAATCCTGATTCAGGATTCAAAATATTAAACCCGTAATTTTCAAGTTTTTTTAAATTTTCTTGCACAAAAGGATTGTTCCACATATTTGTATTCATTGCCGGAGCAATGATGACGGGTTTTGAAAATGCACAAACAGTTGATGTTAACAAATTATCACAAATACCGTTAGCTATTTTCGAAATAGTATTTGCAGTTGCCGGAGCTATTACCATAATGTCAGCTTCGTCACACAAAGAAATGTGTCCGGGTTTGTATTCCTCAATTTCAAAATTTTCAACATAAACCTCATTGTCAGACAAAGTTTGTAAAGTTAATTTTGTAACAAAATTCAGCGCAGAAGGAGTCATAACAACCCTTACGTTTGCACCCGCTTTTTTATACAAACGAATAAGTGAGCATATTTTATATGCCGCAATTCCACCGGTTATTCCTATTAAGATAGTTTTATTTTCTAACATACTAATATTATACATGATAAAAATCTAATAATTAGGACTGCTTGTTGCAAAACAAACAATATTGCTTACACCATTCTCTTTCAAAACTTTTATCATTTCTTCAAAAGTCGAACCTGTTGTACAAATATCATCCATAATCAAAATATTTTTACCATTGATTTTATCTCTATCTACCTCAAAAGCCTTAGATAAATTTATTAATCTTTCATTTCTTGAAAGTCTGTATTGAGGTTTAGTATCTTTTATCCGTTTTATTAACTCAAAATTACAACTAAAACCGCTTATATGCGAAAACTCCTCACAGACCAACTCCATGTGATTATATTTTCGGGATTTAATTCTGTTTTTATGAAGCGGAACCGCAACCAATTCAAAATCTTTGCCTTGCAAAACTTCAATATTCTTAAAATATTCATACATAAATTTAGCTTGAAAATAAGCCAAGTCTTTTTGCCTATGGTACTTTAAGCCCCTAATGAGTTTTTGTAATTCTTTTGTATAAATTCCGGCACAATAAATATCAACGCCATCAATAATCCTGTTTGCTTTAAATTCAGAAAAGTCCAATTTTTCATAACATTCATCGCACATTTTTATTGACTGCTTGGAATTACCACAGAAATAACACTTTTTACGATAAATTAAATCTAATAAAGAATTTAAAAAATTTTTCATAAAGTTATTATAGCCTGTTTTCAATATTTTTTGAACAAATTTTGCAAGTTTAAATCTATAAGTGTATAATTTTATTATGCAAAATAAGTTTCAAATTTCGTCAAAATACAGACCGTCAGGCGACCAACCAAAGGCAATAAAACAATTGGTTGAAGGAGTTCTTGCAGGAGAAGACACCCAAACTCTATTGGGTATTACAGGTTCCGGAAAAACTTTTACTATTGCCAACGTAATTGAACAGGTCCAAAAACCGACACTTATTATTGCACACAACAAAACCTTGGCAGCTCAATTATATAACGAATTTAAAGAACTTTTTCCGAATAACGCAGTTGAATATTTTATTTCATACTACGATTATTATCAACCGGAAGCCTACATTCCGAGAACAGATACTTATATTGAAAAATCTGCAAGTATCAATGAGGAAATAGACAGGCTTCGCCACAATACCACAAGAAGTCTTTATGAAAGAAATGATGTTATTATAATTGCTTCTGTCAGCTGTATCTACGGCTTAGGATTACCTGAAAGTTATTTCAAAGGCACAATCCAATTAAAAGTAGGAATGGAGCTTGAACGAAACGACTTAATCAAACACCTTGTTTTAACCCAATACACCCGTAATGATGTTGAACTGGAACGAGCTACTTTCCGTGCTCGTGGAGATATTTTGGAAATCATGCCGGCATATGAAAAAATTATTACAAGAATTTATTTCTTCGGGGATGAAATTGAAAAAATAGTTAAAATCGACCATTTGACAGGCGAAATTATTGACACACCTCAAGAGGTTATGATATATCCTGCCGTACATTATATTGCTTATGATGAAAATGAAGAAGAAACAATTGCTTTAATAAGACAAGAATTAAAAAATCGTGTTGCGGAGCTTGAAAACGAAAATAAAATTCTTGAATCACAAAGACTACAACAAAGAGTTAAATACGATATCGAAATGATTAAAGAAATGGGTTATTGCTCCGGAATTGAGAACTATTCAAGAATAATTGAACGCAGAGCCCCGGGAAGCCCTCCGGCTACATTATTAGATTATTTTCAAGGCGAATTTTTAACTGTTATAGATGAATCCCACGTAACAATTCCTCAACTAAACGGAATGTACCACGGTGATGCATCACGCAAAAAAACATTAATAGATTACGGTTTTAGACTACCTTGTGCTAAAGATAACAGACCTTTAAAAAGTAAAGAATTCTTTGACAAAGTAGGTCAAAAAATTTATATTTCAGCAACTCCTGCAGATTTTGAACTACAAACTTCTCAAAGATTGGTTGAACAAATCATTCGTCCGACAGGGCTTGTTGACCCTAAAATCCATATCAGACCTATTGAATATCAAATCCCTGATTTAAAAAAAGAAATAGCCAAACGAGCAGAAAAAAATGAGCGGGTTTTGATTACAACTCTAACCAAGCGTATGGCAGAAGATTTAACGGATTTCTTCTTACAAGACGGAATAAGAGTCCGATATCTTCATAGCGGAGTAAAATCCATTGAACGAGTCGAAATCTTAAGAGATTTAAGACTGGGAGAATTTGATGTTTTAATCGGAGTCAATTTATTAAGAGAAGGTCTCGATATTCCTGAGGTTTCACTTGTTGCGATTATGGATGCGGACAAAGAAGGCTTCCTTCGTTCAGATACCAGTTTGATACAAACAATCGGTCGTGCTGCCCGTAATTCTTGCGGAGAAGTAATAATGTATGCCGATAAAATAACAGATTCCATGCAACGAGCAATCGATGAAACAAATCGCAGACGTGAAATCCAGTTGGAACACAACAAAAAATACGGAATTGTACCACAAACCATCAAAAAACCGATAGAAAACAACCTTCTGTCCCTTGTTGAAAGCTACAGGAATTTCGAAGATATTGTTGCGGAAGAAATGGTTGAACTCGGAATCGAAAAGAAAGATTTACCAAAACTGATTTCCAAACTTGAAAAAGATATGCACAAATGTGCTAAAGTTCTTGATTTTGAACGAGCTGCTCAAATTCGGGATCAATTGAAAAAACTCAGAGAAATGGTCAAATAGAACTAATCAAAAGAATCAGCACAAACAAATGCTGTTGACCAAGCATTTTGCAAATTAAAGCCTCCGCAAAAACCGTCAATATTCAAAATTTCTCCGATACAATAAAGATTTGGAATATTTTTTACACCCATTGTTTTGGAATCAATTTGATTCAAATCAATCCCACCTGCAGAAACAGTTTCTTCTCCTTTATTTACCCCTGTTATTGTCACCTCAAAATTATGAATCCTGTCTGATATCAAATCCCGAGTTTTTCCGTTTATACTATGAGCTTTTGTTGTTTGCTCAATACCGTCTAAAACAAAATTAACAACTTTTTGCGGAAGATATTTACACAAAATTTTCTTTATTTCTTTATGCGGATAACTGTTTAAATCCTCTTGCAAATTTATTAATTGCGGAGCCAAATCTATATTTAATTTATAAGGTGTTTTATCAAAAGCTTTAAGGGATGAAATTGTATAAATCAAAGGTCCTGAAACTCCAAAATGCGTAAATAATAAATCGTCTTTAACTCCATTACATACCGCATTTTTTACTGCTGTTCCGCTTAAAGCTTCAAGTTTTTCAAAAGTATTCAATCCCACAAGAGAAGGTTTTAAATCAACAATATCAAGCCCTAAATCCTTAATAAACTCATAATTTGAATGCCCGCCGATTGCTAAAATCAAATGAGTAAAATAATATTCGGATTTGCTTGATTTAATTTTAAACCCGTTTTCAAGAACTTTTATTTCTAAAACCTCTTCTTTAATAATTTTAGACTGTTTGATTTTATCTAAAATAATTTCTCTTACTTTTTTCGCACTATTTGATACCGGAAATATTCTGCCGTTTTCTTGACAATAAGTAGAAATCCCCATATTTTCAAACATTTCTAAAGTATCACTTGTTGAAAATTTAGAAAAAATCGAATACAAAAACTTTTCACCACGAGGATAATTTCCGGCTAATTCTTTAAAATCATATTCAGAATGAGCTAAATTACAACGCCCCCCACCGGTTGGCAATAATGTTCTTAGCGGTGATGCTTTGTCAAAAAGAGTAACATTATACCCTTTATTGAGTAAATGATAAGCACATATACATCCGGATGCTCCGGCTCCGATTATTGCAACAGTCTTAAAATCTCGTTCCATAAAGACACACGGCTTCCGGTTCTTCTATTGCATCAAAAAGACTCTCCACGGTTTTACCAAAGAAAGGATGCACAAAATCTTCTGCTATTTCAAGCATAGGAACGAGCATAAAAACTCGTTTATGAAAATATTTATGGGGAATTGTCAAACGCTCATTATTCATTATTAATTTGTCATAAAATATTATATCAATATCAATCGTTCTATCCGCATAACCTTCGTCTTTGCGGGGTTTTCTCCCTAACTGGACTTCAATTCTTTGACATTCATCCAACAATTCTTCAGGAGACAATGTCGTTGATATCTGGACAATAGCATTGACAAACCAATTTTCAGAATCCATTTGCCAAGGCTCTGATTCATAAAAAGATGATGTCGCAACAATATTAATATCAGCATTTGCGCTCAACAAACTTGTTGCTTGTTGAATGTATCCAACCCTGTCACCTAAATTTGAACCTAAAGATAAATAAACTATTGCCATAAGCTTATTTTAGCTTGTTATAAAAGACTTTGTCAATAAAATATTTTTTTAAAATATATAGGTTTAAAAATAAAAAATTTGTGGTATATTATAGTCATGAAAATACGAAACTTTCCTTTAAACACTAAAGGAAAATAAGAAAGGAGAAGTATGAAAAAAGAACTATTAATGGCAATGGGTCTATTATGCATGACTTCAGGTTGCGCTATGGCAGCTGATTCAGTTCAAGCATACGCTCACCCTACACTTTTTGGTTCACAAGGTCATGCTCTGGTTACTGCGGATTCTGACGTAGTAGTTGGTGGAAAAATCTACAAACCATGCCTTGCAAAAACTATTGAAGGTAAACAAAACGTATTAATCGGACGTTGCGCTAAAAAAATGTTAGATGATATGCAAGCAAAAATGGATGCAAAACGCGGTGCATTATATGATCCAAAAATGCCTGTATTACGTTCTGAATTAGCTTACTTAATTTCAGAAGGTTTAGGATTATCTAAAGGTGATTCTACAAAATATACAGATTTATCTGACGGATACTGGGCGAAAACAGAAATCGAAAGAGCTTTAACTGCTGATGTTATGATCGGTTATCCTGATTCTACATTCAAACCTGACAAAGCAATCACAAAAGCTGAAGTTTTCTGTACTTTTGCTAAATTGATGAATCTTGAATCAGATTCTTCAGTTCCTACTTTAAACGGACAAACAATCAAATATGTTCCTGAATGGGCATACAAAGCAACTAACGAAGTTATCGCTTCCGGTCTTTTAAATGTTGTTCCTAACACTGACAAAGTTATCAATGATGAATACCTTTCAAAAGAACAAGTTGCTTACTTTGTTTCAGCTATGAAGAAAAACTTCCAAATTAACCTTTCAAACGGTGCAATTGGTTGTGCTACAAAATACGAACCTGTAGCTGTTAAAATCAAATTAAGCGAAAGATTAAGCGCAAGAACTTCAAATGTTAACGATACATTCACTGCTAAAACAACTGCAGATGTAACTCTTAACGGAGTTTGCTACCCTGCAGGTTCAACAGTTAAAGGTAAAGTGACTTCTGTATCAAGACCTGGCGTTAAAAACCCTGGTTTCATCGAAGTTAAATTTGAAAGCATCACAAACGGTGATAACTGTGCTTGCTTCCCTGATAAATTATCAAGCGCACAAGCAGAAGTTATGAAAAATCCTAACATCGTTTCAAGAATCCTTGGAGCTCCATTCTCAATGGTAGGAAGAGTTGCAGGTGTTGCAGGAAGAACTGTTTCAGAAGGCGCAGAAGTTATTGCTAACGGCGTTGAAGAATACGGCGGAAACTGGTCAGATGCATTTGCAGACACAGCTTCTTTACACCCTCTTAAAGGTCTTAAGAGCGTAGGAAGCAGCTTTATCACTGTAGGTAAAGGTGTTTACAATCTTTCTAAATTGGCTGTAAGCGGAACTTTTGGTGTTCTTTATGAATTCTATGATGAATGCAAATACTTAATCGTTCCTAATACAACTAACGATTCTTGCTTAAATCCTGATGAAGAATTAACAATTATTTTCTAATCAGAATACGCAAAAAATCTTCAAATAGCCTTGTAAGTTCACACTTGCAAGGCTATTTAGTTTTTAAGCTTGCAGATTTCACGAAAATAGTTTATACTCATGAAAAACGGAGTGAAGTGTGAAAAAATTATCATTAGCAATTTATTGGCATATGCACCAGCCGGTTTATGAAATTGAAGGTACATACTTAATGCCTTGGGCCAGACTACACGCTGTTAAAGACTATTTGGATATGATTTTAATTTTGGAAAAGTTTCCTAAATTAAAATTAAATTTTGACGTTGTACCCGCACTAATGGATACTGTAATTGATTATGCAGAAGGAAAACACGACATACATTCCGAACTGACTGTCACTGATGTTGAAACAATGCCGGATGAAGAAAAATCGTTTATATTAAACAATTTTTTTAGTCCTAAATTCGAAACAATGATATACAAAAGTGAAAACTACAAAACTTTGTACCAAAAAAGATTTTCTAAAGATACTTGTTGTCTTGAAGATTATAACAACCAAGAACTTTCTGATTTGATGGCATTGTTCAATTTGGTATGGATTGATCCCACACATTTTTCAAGATATCCAAGACTCCAAGAACTATGGGACAAACAATATAATTATTCTTTAGAAGACAGAATTGAAATAATCAATATTCATCGTCAAATAATAAAAGAAATCATTCCAACTTATAAAAAATATGTGGCAGAAGGGCGTATTGAAATGACAACAAGCCCGTATTATCACACAATTCTGCCAATCTTAGCAGACATAAAGTCTTCCACAAAAAATGTCTTGACAACTGAAGGTTTGCCAAGCTCTTTAGGTATGCTTGAAGATGCAAGAATGCAAATTAAAAAGGCCTTAGACAGAGTTGAAGAGGTTATGGGAACTCGTCCAAAAGGGATTTGGCCTCCTGAACTATGTTTGGGACAAAAATCTCTTGATTTATTGGCTCAAGAAGGTGTGGAATGGACAATTTCTGACGAAGGAATCCTATCAGATTCTATTAATATGGATTTTATTAGAGATTTTAAAGGAAATCTAAACGACCCTTATCATATTTTAAAAGTTTATGAATACAAAACCAAATCAGACAAAAACATTGATATAATCTTCAGAGACCGTTCAATCCCGAATTTAATAAACTTTGAATACGCAGGTATCGATTCCAATATGGCAGCAAGTGATTTGTATGACAAAATTAAAGTTATGCAAAGCAAACTTTTAGTTTCACCTGATGAAACACATCTGCTAACAATTGCACTGGACGGAGAAAATTGTTGGGAAAATTATCAAAATGACGGAGAGGATTTTTTAAATAAAATCTATTCATTAATTGAAAATGATGAATCATTAGAAACAGTGTTAATCAGCGATTACATTAAAAAAGATAAAAACAAAAAGAATTTAAAGAAAATTTTCTCAGGCTCTTGGATTGACCAAACATTCCAATACTGGATTGGAGAAACCACTAAAAACAAAGCTTGGTCATATTTAAAAGATACAAAAGATTTCTTTGAAAATTTTGTAAAAGAAAAGCCTGAACATCCTCTGATTGAAAAAGCAAGAAGAGAGCTTCACATTGCACAAGGTAGCGACTGGTTTTGGTGGTACGGAGAACCAAACAATTCCGGACAAGATTTTGTATTCGATTATATGTACAGAGAACATTTGAAAAATGTTTATATAAGTCTTGATGCTGAATATCCTGAATACTTGAACGAATCTTTGATAACAAAAATTGAAATGCCTTTCAAACATCCGACCAGAGCAATAACACCAAGAATGGACGGAATGTTTGACAGTTATAACGACTGGTTTTATTCCGGAAATATAAGCCTGTTAGACGGGCCTGTTTATAGAGAAAATAAAAATGTTGACAAAATCCATTACGGATGTGACGGAGAAAATTTATATTTCAGACTTCACGTTAACAAAGGTGTTTCTGATAATTCTTTTATTGAAAGAATTAATCAATTCTATGTCTACACAAGAAATGCCACAAATATTGCAAGTCGTGCATATATCAGATTAATCAGCAAAACAGAAAATCAATACCCGATTCTTAGAGAAAAATTTGAAAGAGAATTAACTTTAACCCTGTTTAAAGACACTCTTTATCCGGTAAGATTAACCAGCTGTTTACATCCGAACATGTGGACACTGGCAAACCCTGACAGTATAAAAATTGTCTATAATGAAGTTATAGATATAGCTATACCGTTTGACACATTAGGAATCGCCCCCGGCGAAACTATTGAACTATTTATGGCAAACACTGATTCAGGAGTTAAAAATACATATTTACCGCAAGAAATTTTATTATCTCTAACCCGTGAAGGATAAGATTACTTGTTAGATAATCAAATTTCAAGTAAAATTTATTTATGAAAATAAATAATGTTATAATCTGCGGACTTGGAGCTTTGGGGCAAACTTATGCCAATAAATTACAGAACAAATGTAATTTAAAAATTCTTGTTGACACTGAAAGACTTGAAAAATATAAGAAACAACCCCCAAACTTCAACGGTCACAATCTGAATTTAGATTATATAACTCCAAATGAAAATTTTGAAGCAGACTTAATCATTATTTCAACAAAAGCTTCAGGACTTGATTCCGCAATTGAATATATAAACAATTTCGTTACTCCAAAAACTATTATTATATCTTTGATTAACGGAATCTCAAGCGAAGAAATTATTGCAAAAAAATATCCTGACAATATTATACGCTCATTTTTTATCGGAGGCAGTGCAATAAGGCATGATAATAAAGTTTTACAAGACGGAAAAGGAAAAATTGTAATCGATAAAAATCATATTTTAGAAGATTTTTTTAATTCCGCACAAATTGACTACGAAGTCGCTGAAGATATAATTTACTCACAATGGGTTAAATTAGGCGTAAATATTATCTTAAACGAGCCTTCTGCAATATATGGACTCACTGTCGGAGAGTTAAGAAAAAAAGATAATTATCAAAATTTAGTCAAAGAACTAATTTCTGAGATAAAAAGAGTTGCACAACTTTGCAAAGTCAGAAACCTTGAGAATTATGAACATGACGTCTTATTTTCAGCAGACTTAGTGTCTGATTACGGAAAAACTTCAATGTTACAAGATGTTTTAGCAAAAAGAAAAACAGAAATTGATATTTTTTCAGGTGAAATAATTAATTTAGCAAAAAAAATGGGAATAGAAACACCTTATAACTTAGAAATGTATGCTAAAATAAAAGAAATAGAGGGGTCTTATTAATGAATATTGCATTCATTCCGGTACGTGGCGGAAGCAAATCTATTCCACTAAAAAATATAAAAGAATTGAACGGAAAACCGCTCGTTTATTGGACAGCCGCTTCTGCACAAAATTCTGAATGCATCGATAAAATAATTATTGCAACTGATTCTGATGAAATTAAAAAAGTTGTTAAAAGTTTTAATTTTTCTAAGCTTGAAGTTTATGACAGAGAACCCCAAAATGCCCAAGACACATCTTCAACAGAAAGTGTTATGGTTGAATACATAAAGAAAAGCAGCTTAGGTGACAATGATAAATTTATTTTAATCCAAGCAACTTCACCGCTATTAAAATCTAATCACATAGATGAAATGTATGAAAAATTATTAAATTCCGATGCTGATTCTATTTTTTCAGGTGTAAGAGAAAAACAATTTCATTGGATTGAAACTCCCCAAGGGGTAGAACCGATAAATTATGATTATAAAAACCGTCCGAGAAGACAAGATTTTAACGGAATCATTGCAGAAAACGGAGCTTGCTACATAAATTCCGTTAAAAATATTTTGGAAAACAATTGCCGGATTTCAGGGAAAATCATAACTTATGAAATGCCTCCGGAAACAGCTTACGAAATTGACGAACCAAGCGATTGGCTTATTATCGAAAATATTATGAAAGAAGGTTATAGAAATGAGAATTAATATATCTCTTGGTGCTACAGAAGATTGGCTTGAATATTCAAGTGTTACAATAGCCTCTATTTTAAAAAACTCAAATCCTGAGGATGAATATCATTTTTACCTTATATGTAATAACTTCTCCGAAGATAGTAAAAATCTGTTCTTTAGGTTGAATAAAATCAGAACGGCTGAATATCATTTTTTATTAGTAAATGATGCCGATTTTGACGGAGCAATACATGATTGGCTTGGCGTTTCATCTTCATACAGATTAAAATTATCATCACTGACAGATATAGATAAAGTTTTATATCTTGATTCCGATATAATTGTAAAAAAAGACATCTCCAAACTATATTCGTATAATATAGAAGAATATTATACAGCCATGGTCGAAGATAAATGTTCTAAAATAATGAAAACTCGTATTAAGTTAAAACCCGATGAGACTTTTTTTAATGCCGGTGTTACTTTAATGAACTTAAAGGCTTTTAGAGAAAATAATCTGGAAGAAATTATTTTTGACAAACTACGCAAAAGCACTTTTTATACTGATCAAGATGTTATTAATGATGTTTGCAGAGGGAAAATCCTGTCTCTTCCGATAGAATGGAATTGCGTTGAGCCTATGATAGCTTTCTGCACGCCTTATCCGCAAAGAACCATAGAACTGATAGACAGTCAAAATGACCCGTCGCTAATCCATTATTCAAAAAAACCTTGGGAAAATTTAAATGAAAATTTTGCTAAAGAATGGATAAAATACAGAGATTTAATTACTAACTAAAGGATACAAAATTATGCAAAAAGCTATAACTATTATGCAATGTGCAAGAATTTTTTCTTTACCTATGACAATATTTTCATGGTTAATAATTTTCACATACGCATACATTGATTCGGGAAATATAACATACGGGCTAATAGCCCTTATAGGTTTGTGCTTTGCACATTTAGGAACAAATTTGGCAGATGATTATTTTGATTACAAAAATTTAATCAAACAGGTCGGATTTGATAAAAAAGAATATTTAAAACATTCACAAAAAACAAAATGCAGATACCTAATTAACGGTACGATGAAAGAATCTCAATTAATCGGCTTGATTTTTATTCATTTATCAGCTGCTTTTGCGTGCGGATTGTTTTTATACTTTAAATGCGGTATCGGAATCTTATATTACACACTGGTAGGAGCTTTTATAGTCCTGCTCTATCCCATATTATCGAGATTTTGTTTGTCGGAAATTCTTGTGGCAATTGCGTATGGCCCTGCACTTTTTGGAGGGGTTTATTATTCAATGTGCGGAACATATTCTTCCGAAGTTTTTATTCTTGCAATCCCAAGTATGATAATAACGGTTGTTTTACTTTATATTCATACTATTATGGATTACCAATTTGACTTAGAAGAAGGGAAGCGAACTCTTTCAAACCTGTTTAATTCTCAACTCGAGTCCTTAGTACTTTTAAAAATATTCTTAACTCTTGGCTATTTATCAATATTCTTACTTTGCATTTTTGATATTACGGATTGGCAAGTGTTTTTAGCATATTTAACAATCCCGTTGGCAGTTGATTTATACAATTCAATGAAAGAATTTTCTTGCAATCCGGAATCAATACCTCAATTAAAATGGTACCATTTCCCGATGGAAAACCTTAAACTATTTATTAAACGAAATGAAGCCTCTTTTATGATAAGAATGTTTCAATCGAGAAATTTGATGATTTATTTCTCAATTTTATTACTTATCGGAATCTTATTATCTCTTTGCCTGTAGAACTTTTATTTTCTGATTAATAAAACATACCAAGGCTTGTTTTTAGAATCATCACTTGTGCTTGAAAAATGTATCATGCCAACTTTGTTGATTTTCAAAAATCCTTTAAGTTCATATTGTTTAAAATCAGCATTATTAGTGGTATATGCATAATTATCATAAGAATTTTCCGTATCGTTTAAAATTAAAACTTTTAAATCTTTAAACCCCTTTTTTATCTTTAAAGAATTTGTGCTTGAAGAAAAATCAGAAATTTTTATAACCTTATATTTCGGAAACAAAGCTTCAACTTCGTCAGCACCAAGTTTTCTGGACTCAAGAATACCATCTTTTATTGTGTATTCATAAAAAGCCATATCAACATTAGAGTACCCAATCAAAGTTCCTTTATTTATAAAATCATAATGACTTCCCGTTGAAAAAAGAAAAACTCCGTCCGGCGCATAAAATTCAGAGTATTTTGTACCCTTAGCAATTTTTTTAATATAATAATTGCCGGATTTTTTATCAATCTTTTTGCTCC